>JAQXRL010000348.1 GCA_029218505.1 Eubacteriales bacterium
AAAGCCGGGGGATTTGCATGGCGGACAAAGCCTTACAAATATCGTCATCGGATCTCCCAACTTGCCTTCGTGCAACTGGTGTCGGGGGGGGGGATTCTGTAGATACGGTCTTTTGCTTTTCGTGATGCCGTTGCCAGACCGCTTCTCCATGACCGCAAAAGGCGCTTTTCTTTCATACGCACCGTTTAAGCTTCCCCGAACCCCAGGCCTGGCGCGGGGTTTTCCTGGTACAAAAAATCCCGCTCATCCTTGGATGAGCGGAACCGCCGGCCGAAACTGCCCGAAAAACCGCGAGAGGCTTTCGCGGACCTTCTCTTCTCCACGCCCAGAGGCTGTTTTGACACACAGACGGGACGGCGTCCTGACGCCGTCCCGTCCTTTGTTATACCACTTTCACCGTTGTTCCTGCGGCGCAATTGTTATAGATCCACTTGGCGTCCTCAACGGCCAGACGAATGCAGCCGTGGGAAGCGCGGGAACCCAGATTGTTCACCGATCCCTGACGCAAAGTGGAAGTATCCTTTTCAGAATACAGCACCGAATGGAAGTAATACGGCCCGGTAATCTGATAGGCATACTGCGCCCAGCAATCGAATTTGTTAAAATA
The DNA here is from genome assembly GCA_029218505.1 of Eubacteriales bacterium. Classification (GTDB taxonomy): domain Bacteria; phylum Bacillota; class Clostridia; order Christensenellales; family Aristaeellaceae; genus SUG1456. Next base: position 608 of record JAQXRL010000348.1, read on the forward strand.
ATACCAGCGTCCCAGCCGTCCGCCTGCGGAGAAGGTTCCCAGGGGCGTGGGGTTTTCGTACGTGCCGGTGGAACAAACCATGGTTCGCACCAGATTGGAATAGCTGCCGTTCGCCCATTGATAGGCATACACGCGTTGTTTTGCGGTATCCACTTTCAGCAGATACGGGTGCTGAGGCCGGTCCGATTTTACGGCCGCCGCAGAAAACAGCAACCGTTGCGTCGTTTCGTCCGCTTTGCCCGTCTCCTCCAACTTATTGCGCTTCTGGAAATACTTCAGCGCGCTTTCCGTGCCGCCGCCAAACTGACCGTCCGCGTTTCCATCCAGATATCGCAACGATTGCAGGCGCGTCTGCAGCCGAACGACCTCGTCGCCCCGGTCTCCCCGGGACAGCGGCTGGCGGAAAATTTCAAATTGTCCGCTCAGCAAATATTCCTTCATGGAATCGCTGACCACGCCGCTGGGGGAAAACGGCTCTTCCGGCACAATGGCCTCGTCCTGCGCCACCGGCATGTCAAATTTGCGTTCCGGCCTTGGCGTGGGCGTGGCGGTGGGCTGAGGGGTGGGCGTCGGATCCACGAATTCCTCCCCTTGCGTGTCGTACATATACTGGGCAAACTTTTTGACCGCCGCATCCGTTTTGCCGCCGAAATCGCCGTCCACGCCGCCTGGCAGGAACCCGTATTCCCGCAGCTTTTCCTGCAAGGCGGAAACGTCTTCGCCCCGAGCACCGCTGGCCAGCGGCGTGGGACTGGGCGTGGGCATGGGCAACGCTCCGGCATCTTCCAGCGCCGCGCAGGTTTCCGCGTCCGCTTTCCCGGTTTCCTCCAGACCGTTCATGGCCTGAAACGCCTTCAGCGCATTTTCCGTCGCCGCGCCGAAGATCCCGTCGGCCTTGCCGGAAAGGAAATTCAGTTCCGCCAGTCGCTCCTGCAACGCCTGCACGGCCGTTTCTCCGTCCTGATCCCGACTGCCCCGGGCCAGCGGCTCCGAATCGGGCGCTTCTTCCCCAATCGCAGCGCTGCCAGGCAGTCCCATCACCACGTCCGTTTCGTCTTCTACCACCGCATATTGACAGGCCGTGAGCAAAAGCGTCAGCGCCAGCAACGCGGCAAGTAGTCTCTTTTTCATGGCATTCACCTCATCCATTGGATTTACGCACATTAGACGCACACAAATCGCAAACAGATGCAATTTTTCTTGTTGTAATTTCTTCATAGCATGCCAAAAGCCGGATTGCCGCGGCAACCCGGCCGGACGCTATGGCGCCGTCTCCGGCGCGAAGCGGCATGGATTGCAAAGCAATCCACCTTTGCCCATTTTCATCCTTGCCCGCGCAGGAATGCTTCCGCAATCGCGCGAGTCATGGCGTTTTACCGCGTCAGCGTCGCCACTTCGTTGCACAACGGGAACTGGATGGGTTCATCCTCCTCAATTTGCGCAAAGCGCGGTTTGCTTACGGCAAAGCGATTGTCCACGTTGTCGTCATTTACCGCCGATACCTCTCCCGCCATTACCGGACCCGTTCCGGGCTTGATGCTGAACCGATGATACATATACGGGCGAATGGTCATGGAATTTCCCGGCAGGATTTCCACGCCCGTGCCCGCGGGAACGACATGCCGCACGCCATCGGTGTATACTTCCACATCGCCCTGCATGTCCATGGATTCATCCGGCAGGGAATTGTACACCGTGATGACCAATACGCCGCCGCCCCGGTTGATGATGTCCTCCGTCTTGCTGAAATGAAAATGATAGGGCAGCGTCTGACCCTCCCGCATCAGAATCAGCTTTTCCGCATAGGGACAGCCGATGTCCGTGCCCGGAATGCCATTGCGAATGGTGAAAAGCACCGCGCCTTCATGGGCAAAATCTCCGGAACCGAAATCCGTCACATCCCAGCCGCGCATGGTCTTGGCAATGGTTTCGATCTCGCCGGCATGCCTGCGCCACTGATCCATGTCCCAATGGGCGAACATGGGCAATTGGAAGCCATTTTTCGCCGCAAAATCCTTGGCCCAACGAATCGATGCCTGAATTTCCGAACGCTTCATAAAAATGCTCCTCCTGTTATGCAAATGGGTTTTCGCCGGGATACAACATGCCGGCAGGCTGATTGAAGTCCACCCGATGGATTCCCAACAGCTTCAGCGCGGAAAAAATGGCCTTTCCATGGTGCCCAAAGGCAACCGCCCCATGGTGGGGATATCCCTGGCCCACCAGCACATGGCGGTAAAAACGCGGCATTTCCCCGATGGCAAACACGCCGATGCCGCCAAAGGACTGCGTTGCTACCGGCAGAACCTCTCCCTGAGCCACATAGGCTTGCAGCACGCTGTCCTTGTTGCCCTGCAAGCGATAGAAGGTGATTTTTCCCGGAACGATGTCGCCTTCCAACGTCCCCCTGGTGATGTCCGGCTCGCCGCCGCCCTCCAGGCCCCGGTTCATGATCAACTGATATTTCATCTCGCCCCGGGTTAACCGGCAGATGGGCGTGTTGCCGCAGTGGAACCCCATGAACGTCTCCTCGTGGCGATAGGGAAATTTTCCCTGAATGCAACTCGCGTACATGTCTGCCGGAACGGTGTTGTTGATGTCCAGCAGCGTGACGCTTTCGCCCGAGACGCAGATTCCGAGATATTCGCTCAGCGCGCCGTATATGTCCACCTCGCAGGCCACCGGAATCCCCATGGCCGTCAGCCGGGAATTCACATAGCAGGGCACGAAGCCAAACTCCGTCTGGAAGGCGGGCCAGCATTTGTTCGCCAGCGCCACATATTCCGCCGCGCCCCGGTTTTCCTGAATCCAATCCAGCAGCGTCAGTTCATACTGGGCCAGCCGCGGCAATATGCCGGGCATTTTGTTGCCATCGCCCAGTTCCTGCTCCATTTCCCGAATCTTTGCGGGAATGCGCGGATCGTTTTCATGCCGCCGGTACGCCACCAGCAGATCCAGTTCGCTGTTCTCCTGCACGCTGACGCCCAAGCCATACAGCGGCGCAATGGGTGCGTTGCAGGCCAAAAAGTCCTGGGGACGAGGGCCAAAGGTGATGATCTTCAGGCCCTTTACGCCAAGATACGCCCGGGCCACGGGAACAAATTCCGCAATCATTTGGGCGCAAGCCACCGCGTCGCCCACCGGATATTCCGGAATATAACAATGGAGTCCCCGCAGCTTCAGGTTGTAGGAACAGTTCAGCATGCCGCAGAAGGCATCCCCGCGATCCGACGAAAGCACCGGTATGCTCTCTTCCGCCGCGGCCATCACCATGGTCGGGCCGCCAAACTTTTCTGCCAGCAGCGTCTCCGGACCTTCCGGGCCAAAATTGCCCAGAAACAGCACCAGCGCGTTGCAATCCGCCCGGCGCAATTCCGCCAGCGCCGCCATGGCGTCGTTTTCGTTTTCCACCACCGTGGCAATTTCCGTCAATTTTCCCGGATATGCTGCTGCCACGGCACGTCGGCGGTTTGCCGACAATTGGATTGGAAAACAATCCCGGCTTACCGCCACAAGCCCCAACCGAACCTCCGGTATGTTCACCATAAAAAGCGCCTCCCTATTTTGTAAAATTAAGCATCCAGCGCACAATCAAATCTTTCGAACCGCCTTGGAATGATGCTCTGCATCCCGGGATACTTTGCATCCAGGTAATCCGCAAACGCCTCCGGATCTCCCAGATTTCCCGAAAACATGTCGTAATGTCCGGGAATTGCCGCCATGGGCCGCAATTCCCCTGCCAAATCCGCCGCTTCCTGAAACGTCATGTTTCCGATGCAGTTTCTGCGATACCTGGCTCCATCCCGGCCATTGATGGGCAAAATCATGGCGGCAAACCTTCCGAAGCGCCGCAGTTTTTCCCGCTGGCCTTCATAGATCAGCGTGTCCCCACCGTGAAAAATCTTCCCGGCCAGCACATAAGACAGGTGCGGATACCATCCCGTGGCGGGATCCCGATCCAAAAATTCATGGGCGGCGGCTACGGCTTCGATGGATATCTCCCCGATTTGGACGCGGGCGCCCTCGTTCATTGCCACATACCGGGACGGATCGATTCCCGTCTCCCGGCATACGCGCTCCCGATGCGCCGCCGGGCCGACAAACCGCGTCCGATCCGAGGCCCGGGCGATTCTCCGCCAAGCCCAGCAATCGATGTGATCGTCATGGTCATGGGTGCCCAACACCGCGTCGAAACAATCCGCCTGTTCCGGATCAAAGGCGGGCGGAATCAGACGGTCTTCCCGCGGACAGAGAAAGCCGTCGATCAAAATGGCCGTTCCGCCGATCTTGACGGCATATCCCATCTGTCCCAACCACCACAGCGCCGCGCAGTCCTGCGGCGGCCGCGCATTCCGGATTTCCTCCAGCAATGCTTCACCCAAGGGCATAAAAACGCCTCCCTCAACATTCATGTATCACCATTATAATTGCAACCGCAATTCGCGTCAACGGCACGTTTTGCCGAAGTCTCCATTCCTTTCTCCGCCAATATCGCAAAATCTTTCCCATGCGGCCCAACATGCTTTACGTGCATCTGTTATAATAAAAGCACTTTTCGCAAAAGAAGGAGAAAACTATGCAAGACAGGCCCGCACCCGAAAACAAAATGGGCGTAATGCCCGTCAATCGCCTGTTGATTACCATGGCGCTGCCGCTGGCCATCTCCATGCTGGTACAGGCGCTGTACAACATCGTGGACAGCATTTATGTGTCCCGCATCGTCACCGCAGTGGATTCCAGCGCCCTCACCGCAGTTTCCCTGGCGTTTCCCATTCAAAACCTGATGATCGCCGTTGCTTCCGGCACCTCCGTGGGCGTGAACGCCCTGCTGTCCCGCAGTCTGGGCGAAAAGAATCAGGATCGTGCCAACCTTGCCGCCGGAAACGGCATTCTGCTGGCCGTGGCCGGGGCCGTGCTGTTTCTGTTGTTCGGCCTGTTCGGTTCCGTTTCTTTTATGCGTTCCCAAACCGACATTCCGGAAATTTTGGCCTCCGGAGAAGCATATCTGCAAATCGTCACGGTGTTTTCTGGGTTTGTGTTTCTGGAAATCATGCTGGAGCGCCTTTTGCAATCCACCGGCCGCACCATGCTGTCCATGATCACCCAGGGGTTGGGCGCCATCCTGAACATCGTTCTGGATCCGGTATTTATCTTCGGCTATTTTGGCATCCCCGCCATGGGCGTGGCAGGCGCCGCGGTGGCCACCGTGGTGGGCCAGGCATGCGCCATGCTGCTGGCATTGTATTTCAACCTGCGCAAAAACCCGGAAGTGGGCTTCGGATTGCGGTATCTTCGCCCAAGAGCCGGCATCATCGGCACGATCTATGCCGTGGGCATCCCTTCCATCATCATGATGTCCATTGGCTCGGTGATGACCTATACCATGAACCGCATTCTCATGGGCTTCACCAACGTGGCAACCGCCGTGTTCGGGGCGTATTTCAAGCTGCAATCCTTTGTCTTCATGCCGGTATTCGGCTTAAACAACGCCCTGATTCCCATCGTCGCGTACAATTATGGCGCCCGCAAGCCTCAGCGCATCACCCAGGCCCTGAAGCTGGCCGCCATGTATGCCAGCGCACTGATGTTCCTTGGCATCGCGCTGTTCCAGCTCGCGCCGGACAAGTTGCTGATGTTGTTCGACCCTTCCGAAAATATGATGCGCATTGGCGTCCGCGCCCTTCGCGTCATCAGCATCAGCTTCCTGTTCGCGGGCTTTTGCATCGTGGCCGGCGGCGTGTTTCAGGCCATGGGCAAGGGCATGTACAGCGTTTATGTATCCGTCTCCAGGCAGCTCGTGGTGCTGTTGCCGGTCGCTTTCCTGTTTTCCCTCACGGGCAATCTGGATCTGGTGTGGCTGGCGTTCCCCATTGCGGAACTGGCTTCCCTGGGTATGAGCGTCTTTTGCCTGCGCCGCATTTACACCCGGCTCATTCGGCCCATGTATCAATCCTGAATTCCGGAAGCGCGCCGGGCGCGGTAATATGTGGAATAATCTCCATATCCCGCCCGCGCAGCCGCTTCCGTGGCGCACACGCCGCTTCGGCGCATGGACTCGGCCAGCGCCAGCCGCTTTCGGCGCACGTATTCGCCCACGCTGGAACCTGTTGCTTCCCGGAATACGCGGTACAGCTGCCGCCGGCTCAAATAAAACGCCTGGCACAGTGCCTCCAGGGAAACGTCTTCCCCCAAATGCAGGTTGATATATTCCACCAGGCGCCGTCCCATGGACGGCGCTTCTTCTTGCCCTTGTGGCGCGCCGCCGCTTCGCAACAAAATCTCCGCCAAAATTGCCGCAAGCTGCGCTTCCCGCACCGACGTTCGCGCAGGTTCCGGCAAAGTTCCCGCATCCTGCATCCGCATCAGCATTTCCTGCAGATATTGCGCATCCGGATGCCACACCACCGCCTGGCAAAACGGCTTCAGCAGTTCCTCCCGCGCGGCTTCCGGCAACGCTTCCGGCCAAAAATGAATCGTAAAGCGCTCATATGGCTTGTCCGACAACACGCGATATCCATGAAAGCAGCCGGCGCGCAGCAGAAGCACGCCTCCCGGCGTCAGCGCATACTGCGTTCCTTCCACCCGATAGTCCACGTCTCCGGCAAGAAAATAATACAATTCATATTGGGGATGGCAGTGCAGCAAAAATTCCCGCATGTGCTCCCGGGTTACGCGATGACTCATTTCCATGCTGTCCATGTGCATTTCCTCCATCGCATTTATTGTATCGCATATTGGCACAAAACGCAATCTCTTCGGTCATATTTGCAATAGACTTTGCGAATCAAGCGTGATATGCTATCATTAGGCAAAAAATGTTCAAAGGAGGAAATATTGATGCTGCTTGGCGCACAAACCTATACCATCCGAACCTACACCCAATCGGCAAAGGATTTCGCCCGTTCCATGGAAAGATTGGCGGACATGGGTTACACGGCGGTGCAACTTTCCGCCATTGGCGACATTCCCGCCCGGGACCTTCGCTCCATTTGCGACGATAACGGCCTGAAGATCGCCCTGACGCACACCAATCCGGACAAGATTTTGCGGGATCCCGAGGCTGTGCTGCGGGATCATGAAATCATGGATTGCCCGTACATCGGCATCGGCGCCATGCCCGAACGGTATCGCAGCGCGGAATGGATTTCCTGCTTCGCAGAAGATTTCACGCCGGCTGCGGAATTGTTCGCCCGGGAAGGCCGCCGTTTGATGTATCACAACCACAATTTTGAATGGGAACGCCTGCCCGGCGGCAGAACGCTGCTGGAAGCGCTGCTTTCCGATATGCCCGCATCCATCATGGGCGTCACGCTGGATACATACTGGGTTCAGGCGGCGGGCGCGGACGTGCTGGAATGGATTGAAAAATTGCAGGACAGAATTCCCTGCGTACACTTCAAGGACATGGCCGTCCAGGGCTTCGAACAGCGCATGGCCGCCATCGGCGACGGCAATCTGCCCTTTGACCGCATCATCGCCTTGTTGCAGAAACTGGGCAAGACCGAATACGCGCTGGTGGAGCAGGACAATTGTTACGGCGAAAGCCCCTTCGCCTGCTTAAAGCGCAGCCATGATTTCTGCGCTCCCCGCATGAAGGAGGCATAACCATGACGCAATTCATTCTTTCCGCCTTCTCCGACGAGGCGGGCGCGCCTCTCGCCACACAGATTGCCGCATTGCACCGCAACCGCATTGCGCGCACCGAATTGCGCGGCGTAAACGGCAAAAACGTATCCTCCCTGTCGGACGAGGAAGCGCGGGAAACCGCACGCATCCTGTCCGGCGAAGGCATCGCCCTTTCCGCCATGGGTTCCCCCTATGGCAAATACGACATCGACCAGCCCTTTGCGCCCCATCTGGATGCGTTCAAGCGCGGGTTGGAGCTGTGCGGCTTGCTGGGCGCAAAGCGCATGCGCATGTTCAGCTTCTTTTATCCCAAGGGAAGCGACCCGGACGCGTGGAAAGACGAAGTGTTTGACCGCATCGACGAAATGCTTTCTTTGGCAAAACAGGCTGGCGTTCGCCTGGCCCACGAAAACGAAAAAGGCATTTATGGCGACACGGATGACCGTTGCCGCGCCATCAAAGACGCCTTCGGGGACAAGCTGGACGTGGTGTTTGACCCCGCCAACTTTGTGCAATGCGGCGTAGACACGCTGCGGGCGCTGCGCCTTCTGGGCCAGGACGTTGCTTATGCCCACATCAAGGACGCGCTGGCGTCCGACGGCAGCGTCGTACCCGCCGGCAAGGGCGACGGCCATGTGGACGCGCTTTTGCGCGCGCTGGACGGTCGCGGCGGCGAATTCATGTTGACATTGGAACCCCATTTGACGGTATTCGACGGTTTGGCCGGATTACAGGACGAGAAGCTGCGCCATGCATATCATTATCCCACCGCAGAAGCGGCCTTTGACGCAGCCGTGGCGGCGCTGAAGGAATTGCTAAGCGGCATGGGCTTCGGAGAAAAGGAGGAAGGAACATGGATCAGGTAAGAATCGGCATCATCGGCATCGGCAACATGGGAACATCCCACAGCAAAAACATCACGGAAGGCAAAATTCCGGGAATGGTGCTGGCGGCGGTGGCAGATCGCAGACCTGCCCGACTGGAATGGGCGAAGGAAAACCTCCCCGCGGACGTTCTCCGGTTCAGCGAAGGCGCGGATCTGATCAAGAGCGGCTGCTGCGACGCGGTGCTCGTCGCCGTGCCCCACTATCAGCACGTGGAACTGGGCATTCTGGCCATGCAACACGGTTTGCACGTCATGCTGGAAAAGCCCGTTGCCGTATACACGCTGGCTGCCCGGGAAATGATGGCCGAGGCGGACAAGCATCCCGAATTGACCTTCGGCATGATGTTCAACCAGCGCACGAATTGCGTGTATCGCAAGTTGAAGCAGATGATCGACGGCGGCGAACTGGGACAAATCAAGCGCGTCAACTGGATCATCACCGACTGGTATCGCACCCAATATTATTACAATTCCGGCGACTGGCGCGCCAGTTGGGAAGGCGAAGGCGGCGGCGTCTTGCTAAACCAATGCCCGCATCAGCTGGATTTGATCCAGTGGCTGTGCGGAATGCCCAGCCGCGTGCGCGCCTTCTGCCACAACGGCAAATGGCACGACATCGAGGTTGAGGACGACGTTACCGCCTATCTGGAATATCCGAGCGGCGCCACCGGCGTTTTTGTCACCACCACAGGCGATGCTCCCGGCACCAATCGCCTGGAAATCACCGGCACCCTGGGCAGCGTTATCTGCGAAAAGGACACGCTGACGTTCCATCGCCTGAAAACCGACGAGCGCGAATGGTGCCAAAGCGCAGCAAGCGGATTTGAGCGCCCGCCCATGGAGACCATCACCGTGGAAACCGACGGCGAAAACCTGCAGCATGTGGGCGTCCTGCGTGCCTTTACGGGACACATCCTTCGGGGCGAACCCCTGGTGGCCGATGGCCGCGAAGGCATTCGGGGTCTGACGCTATCCAACGCCATGCATCTGTCCTCCTGGTTGGACAAAACCGTGGATCTCCCCTTCGATGAGGAATTGTTCCTCTCCGAACTGAACAAGCGCCGCGCCACTTCGCGCCTGCGCAAGGCCAACGACGCCGTTTTGGACACCAGCGGCAGCTATTGACGGAAACAGGGATAAAAAAACGGGAGGGCAACGCCTTCCCAAGCCAATT
>JAQXRL010000349.1 GCA_029218505.1 Eubacteriales bacterium
TGGGAAAAATCCTGCAAAATCCGGATATTTTCCTCGGAAACGCCCATGTCCTCCAGCCGCTTCGCTTCCGCGCGGGTATATTCCTCGTTTTGTACCAAACTGGGTACGGCGCCGCACTCTGCATAAATCTCATCCATGATCTGGCGTACGGTGCTTTCGGCGTCTTCAATATCCAGCTTCAGTTCCAGCGCGCGAATCATATTGTCACGATAACGCTTCCGGAAGGTCTTTTTCACGCCTTCCGCCATGGAATAATCAAAATTTACGATGCTTTGCCCGCCATGCTGGTCGTTTTGGTTCGCCTGAATGGCAATGCAGGCCAGCGCGGAATAAGAATAAATATCATTGGGCTCCCGCAAATAGCCTTTTCCCGTGGAAAACCCATTGTGGAACAGCTTGATCAAATCAATTTGGCAGCAAGTGGTGGTAAGCGTGAGAAAATCCATGTCATGGATATGAATATCCCCGTCCCGATGCGCCTGAGCATGTTCGGGCTTGATAATATTCATCAAGTTGAACTGTTTCGCGCCTTCAGAACCATATTTCAACATGGCGCCCATCGCCGTATCTCCATCGATATTGGCGTTTTCCCGCTTGATATCGCTGTCAATGGCGGCCTTGTTTGTAATGTCGTCGTAAATGCGCATCAAGCGCGTGTTCATTTCGCGCACGCGGCTGCGCTCCGCACGATACAGAATATAACTCTTGGCCGTGCGCACAAATCCGTTTTCGATCAGGATCTGTTCCACCGCATCCTGAACCTGTTCAACGGTGGGAATGCCAATAGACTCGTCACGGTTCAGGTTTTCCAACACCTGGCGGGTTAAATCACGGGCCGTTTCTACTGTTTTCGCGCTATGGCTGGCCTGAAACGCCTTCATAATGGCGTTCGTAATTTTTTCTGCGTCAAACGGCACTTCTCGTCCGTCGCGCTTCCGAATCATCTGTTGCATCATGTCGTTCGCCTCCATACCCATTATATTGTGGAGATATCTATATGTCAACACAAAATGTAGTTTCTTAAACACTGTTCATCAATTTGTTACAAAGCGTTCGAGAAGCGCGCCAAAAGCACACGAGTTTGATTATACCGCAATCATCGGATATTTTCAAGGGCAAGATCAAATTTTTTCCGGTTCTATTCTTCCATGCGACAGCGCTTTGTGCTATAATGAAAAAAATCACTTCTCAAAGGAGCACATTTCCCATGAACAAAGGAACCGCAACCATCCTTCAAAAGAACGTCGATGCTCTGCGGATCGCGGCAGCCTCCGCCAGAATATCCACACAGCAGGGAACTGCGCTGGAAATTTACGAAAACAGCCTTGGCGGCGAAAAAGACATCCATCTCGTGAAAAAAGTGCTTTCATCCGGGCACAAGTCTGTCATTGAGCATCAAACTTTCTCCATTGCCTTTGACAATGTAAGCGTATTGGTGGAACAATTCATGATTGAATTCCGGCTGGCGTCCTTTACGGTAAAATCCCGCCGCTATGTGGACTTTTCCAAGGCGGGCTATGTGGTTCCCGAAACGCTGCCGGAACGGCTTGTGCCGGCCTATAACCTGCGCATGGTTCAATTGTTTGATCTGTATACGGAACTGATCCATGCGGGCGTGCCCAAGGAGGATGCCCGTTTCGTGTTGCCATATTGTTTCCGCAGCAATTTTTACGTTTCCTGCAATGCCAGAGAGCTGATCAACATCATCTGTTCCATGGCGTATGGCCGCGGCAGCCGCTTTCCGGAAATCAAAGCGCTGGGCCTGTCTTTGGAGGAGCAGTTTTCTTCCCTGTATCCAGGCGTCATCGACGGGGAAAAAGGACGCTACGCCGCATGTCTGCCACAGCGCTTGCCGGAACAATATGAGGTTGGACAGTCGGTGCACATCCAGCCCTATTTAATCGAGGCCACGGAAAACGCGGAAGAGACGCTGGAAATGGCAATGCGCTTTTCAGGCCGGTTTGCGGCGGGAGAACAGCGGTATCTTACCGCGGAAAACCTGCTGAAGCTGGTGCGGGACGCGCGCCCACGGGAATTGGAAATGATCAATTACACCTTCCGCATTGAAAACGCTTCCCTGGCTTGCCTGACCCACTTTTCCCGCCACAGGATGCTTTCGCTGTTGTTGCCCAACATAGAAGAGGCTCTGGCGTCCGGATGTTACGTCATGCCGGAAAGCATTGCCGGAAATCCGGATCTGCGCGACAAATATACCGCGGCGTTTCACAGGCAGGCCATGATTGTCACCAACATGGTGAAGGAAGGCATGTCCCGGGAAGACGCGGCGTATTACGCCATGGCCGGGCATACGGTGGACTTTTTTCTCACCATGAACGGTCGGGAACTGCTGCACTTTCTGAAGCTTCGCACGTGCAGCCGCGCCCAGTGGGAAATTCGCGCCGCCGCCCAGGACATGCTGGAGCAATTGCAGGACCATGAGCCAATGGTGTTTCGCGCGTTTGGCCCCAGCTGCGCGGTGGACGGAACGTGTCCCGAAGGCCGTCTGAGCTGTGGAAATCCTCAAAAGCTGAGCATTCTCCCTGGGAACGCCTGACGAACGCAGCCATCCCTTCGGAGACGGAAGAAGGAACCTCGGCCGGCCGTTTCCCAATGGATCGTCGCGCTCTTTGGATGGCAATCCTCTGCTGATACCGTTTGGCAAGAGAATCCCGCACAAAGAAGTTGTGCGGGATTCTCTTATGTTTCCTCAAATTCTTCCTCCAACAGGGCATCCACCACCTCTTGGATGGCGTCCCATCCAAAGCCTCTTCTCGCCAGCGCCTGAGAAAGCTTGCCTCTCGCTTCCCGTTTGGGCAGATTCCGATATTTCCGAATCAACCCGTTTGCCGCTTCTCGCGCCGCCTCGCGCTGTTGCCGTTCGTCAAAAATTTGCATTGCCGCTTCCGCATCCTCTTCTGAAATGCCCTTTGCGCGCAATTTCCGTTGAATTGCGTATGCGCCCACAGGGCGCGAGGCATGGCGCTCGGCCATCCGTTGAGCATAGCGTTTGTCGTCCAGCAGCCTGTTTTCTACCAAACGCGCCGCTACGGCCTGAACGCACGGACGCACATATCCCCTCTGCTCCAACGCGCGAACAATCTCCGCTTCGGTACGCGCGCTGCGATCCAGACAGCAAAGCGCAGCCTCATAGGCGTCGTGCATCTGCACCGCGGCGACAGAATCCAGATATGCTTCCATCTCTACCTCGTCTCCCACTTGTAAGGGCCGCATATCAAAATGCTTTTTGCGAATTCTGACGGCGCAAGCGCCATCCAGGGACAATGCGACAATGCCCCGAAATTCCCGTACCTCTGTCACCGTAGCCATATTTTCTCCCCCTTCTCAGGATATTGTACCCTTTCCGGCGCAGATTGTCTTGACGAACAAGGGTTTTTTGTGTTATGATGTATTTATACATGTATCGGGAGGGATTGTCCATGTCGGGACATAACAAATGGTCTACGATCAAGCACAAGAAGGAAAAGACGGACGCCCAGCGCGGCAAGATATTCACCAAAATCGGTCGCGAGATCGCGATTGCGGTGCGCGAAGGCGGCAGTGCTGATCCCAACACAAACAGCAAACTGAAAGACGTCGTTGCCAAGGCAAAGGCCGCCAATATGCCCAACGAAAATATTATGCGCTCCATCAAGAAAGCGGCGGGCGAAGGCGAAGGCGCCAACTATAAGGAAATCACGTATGAGGGCTATGCTCCCGGCGGAGTTGCCGTCATTGTGGAGGTCGTTACCGATAATCTGAACCGCACGGCCAGCGAAGTGCGCCACATTTTTGACAAGTGCGGCGGCTCTCTTGGCGCAACGGGCTGCGTTAGTTGGAAGTTTGAGCGCAAGGGCGTTATCGAAATAGACAATAACAAAGGCTTGGACGAAGACGAAATGATGATGCTGGCATTGGATGCTGGCGCGTCAGACGTAGAATACGGCCAGGAAGTCTCCGTCATTTATACCGACCCCAACGATTTTTCCGCTGTGCGCGATTCTCTGGAGGCGTCCGGATGCACCTTCCTTTCGGCAGAGCGCGCGATGGTGCCCACCACGACCGTGGAAATCACCGATCCGGAAATGGCCGGAAAGGTACAAAAACTCATCGACTGGTTGGAAGATTACGACGATACACAGGAAGTCTTCCACGATGCCGATTTGCCGGAAGAGGAAGAAGAGGACGACTGATTCGTCCATTCTTTTGCAGAATCATATTCATTTTTCAAGGTCCTGGGATAAAAACCGGGGCCTTGGCTTTGAACAGGCAAAGGAGAAAGCCCTGCAATGAATGCGCTTAATGAACTTGAAGTACAAGTCCTGCTGTTTGTTCAGGAAAATCTGCGTTCCCCGGCGCTCACTGCCATCATGCGCTGCATTACGGTGCTGGGCAACGGCGGCTTGATCGCCATTGCCGCGACGCTTCTGCTCATTGCCATGAAGCGTTATCGCAAAGTGGGTCTGGCCTGCGCGGCATCGCTGCTGATGGAGTTTCTTTTGGTCAATCTGCTGCTCAAAAACATCGTGGCGCGCATCCGGCCCTATGTTGTTTCCGACGCTCTGACGGTTCTCACCAACATTCCCCATGATTTTTCCTTTCCTTCCGGACATGCGGGCAGCGTGTTTGCCGTAGCGGCGGTCATGCTGTGCTGGATGCCGCGCAAATGGGGAATTCCCGCAATTCTTCTCGCTTCCCTCATTGCCCTGTCCAGGCTGTATGTGGGCGTCCACTACCCCACCGACG
>JAQXRL010000350.1 GCA_029218505.1 Eubacteriales bacterium
CGCGGAAAAATACGGCGCGGTGGCGGCAATCAACGGAGGCGCCTTTGAGGATGCCGGCGGCGGCGGCAATGGCGGCATGCCCGTGGGCGTGGTGGTATCCGACGGAAATCTGCTGCGCAAAAGTTCCGGCAGCGGCGATGAAAACGTTACTGTCGGGTTTGACCAGGACAACAAGCTGGTTGTCGGCGTGATGACCGGTTCTCAGGCCATTGAACGCGGCATTCGTGACGCAGTGACCTTTGGCCCCGCGCTGGTGGTCAATGGAGAACCCGTGGGCGTGTCCGGTTCCGGATCCGGCCTGAATCCCCGTTCTGCCATCGGGCAAAGAGCGGACGGCGCGGTGCTGATGCTGGTCATCGACGGCCGACAGGTCAACAGTCTGGGTGCTACGCTGTCTGATCTGATCGAAATCATGTTGGAATATGGCGCCGTGAACGCAGCCAACCTGGATGGCGGCAGTTCCTCGCTGCTGTATTACGAAGGCGAATATTTGAACCGCGGCGTGGTGCTCACCGGCTCCCGTGACATTCCCACTGCGTTCATCGTACGGTAAGGGAGGCAGCGATATGGCAAAGAAACATTCCAAAAACCGGAAGAAAAAAAGCATCTTCCGCAGCGTCTTCTATCGCATCTACTTTTGTGTGATTCTTCTGTGCGTGGCAGCGCTTTGCGTGGGCCTGAATTTCCTGTGGAAGGTTATGGCAGACTACGAGGCTACCAGGCCCGTATATGTCGCTCAGGATGCCATGAAACTGTTTGAACAGGGCGATTACCGTTCCATTTACAATTTGGACACCGCTGTATCCATTCTGAACCGGGAAGACGCCTCGGAATACGCCGATTACATGCAGTCTTACGCGCAGGGAAAGACCGTCACCTGGCAGGAAGCCTTCTCCGGCAACGACACCGAGAAAAAATACTCTGTGCGTCTGGACGGCGAAAAGTTCGCAACCTTCACGCTTTCCACCACCGGTCAAAAATCCAAACACAATTTTGACACTTGGCGCTTGACCAGCATCACCACCAACGTGCTGACGCCTGTGGAATACAACATCACCGTGCCTTCCGATTCCTCCGTCACGGTAAACGGGCAGCCGCTTACCGAATCGGAAGCAGTGGAAACCGGCATTGTTACAAAATCGAACGGCATGCTGCCCGAAGGTCTGGCAAGCCCCACAATGACAAAATATGCTTTTACGCTTTGTCTGGGAACGCCGGAAATCTCCGTGACAGACGCAAAGGGCAATGCACAGCAAGTGAACGGCGACGCGCAAAACGGTTATTTTTGCGATTTGCCCACTGACGACAGCATTCGCCTCGCATTTGAAGAAAACATTATGCACGTTGCAAAAAAGCTGGCCAACTATACGTCGGAGGACTTGTCCAAGGATCGCATGGTGGAATACGCGGCAAAGAATTCCCCCGCCATGCAATATATCCGCAGCTTTAACAACGAATGGTGCCCGCCGCATACCAGTTACGATTTTCGGGATATGACCACATCCAACTATTATTCCTATTCCGAAGATTGTTTTTCCTGCGAAGTTACCTTCCAATACGTCATCCATTACAAAAAAGCGGATGACAACGTATACGACACAAAGTACACGCTGTACTTCACCAAGGGCAAGAACGGGTACGAGCTGTACAACTTCTCCATGAACTGACATGGCGACGCAGCATTCCTTGCCTGGGTGCGTGCTTTTAGCTTCCGGGCATTCCCGCCGGTTCGGGCAGGATAAGCTTCTGTATCCCATAGAGGGCACGCCTTTGTTGCAACGCGCCTGCTCGTGCATGCCGAAAAATTGCGTTTCTCCCCGCATCGCCGTTGTGCGCTCCCATGAGGCGTTTGCCCTGTGCGCCGATGCGGGGTTTCAACCTCTGCTGCACGATGGCTGCCGGGACGACATCGCATATTCCATCCACTTGGGTGTTTCCGCATTGCCTGCGGGCGTCCCGGGGTGCATGTTTCTGGTGGCAGATCAACCATGGCTTTCCCAAGAAAGCGTGAAACGGCTGGTGGAAAGCTTCCGCCGCTGTCCACAGCGAATTCATGCCCTTTCCTTTGCGGGCCGCCGCGGAAATCCCGTAATCTTTCCCGGCGCATTGCTTCCGGAATTGGCCATGCTATCGCCCGGCGAAAGTGGACGAACCGTCCTTCGCCGCCATGAATCCCTGCTCACCCTGGTTTCCGCCATGAACGCACAGGAGCTTCTGGACGTGGACACCCCGGCAGATTTATTTCCGGACGCAGCCGTCTGACGCAAGTCATAACCACCTGTTCAACGGATGGGCCAAGCCCGGGAAAGGCATGCCGCCTGTGATTTCCTTCATGCCCCCCTGTTGAAGCTGGGAATTTTTGCGCCTGTTCGGCAAAGTCATAACCACCCGCAGAACGGATGATTTGCCCAAGCCCGATCAGGGCTTCCCTCCTATGGGCGCCCTCGAAAGAGGGCATCGAAATGACGATCAATCACACGCTTTGCTTCGCAAATCTCCTTTCCGGAGATATAAATTGCGTTCTATTCG
>JAQXRL010000351.1 GCA_029218505.1 Eubacteriales bacterium
CGGGCCGGTTTTGCAGGCTGCGGGGGTTTTTCATGCCATGTTTTGCAAGGATTCGCAAACCGTTCGATCCCATCCAGGCGGCCATATCAAAACCGCAATCCTGCGACCGGCGGGAAGACGAACGGCCATGCGCCGGCCAACGCCTTGACAGACCGCGAAGAAAATGCTATATTGTCTATGCATTTTCTGGCAGATCCGTCAAAGGCAGAGAGCTGTGAAGCGGCAGGAAATGCGTGCGCACGAAGAAGCGGGGGAGAGCTCGTCCGCCGTTTCCGGAAATGTGCCTGAAAAAACGCCGAATGGTTCCTTCCGGCAAAAGGCGCATCCTGTGCGCTTGAACGCTTGAGGATGCGCCTGCATGTTTGAATTATATGCGCAAAACCATGGCCTTTCCGGGTTCGATAAAGCGTTGGCCGCCGTTCATTTCCACAACCTTCTCTACGGGAAGATTGTAACGCTTGCCAATGGTCCAAATGTTGTCGTCCTTGCCGGGCCAGAACAGGATGATGCCGGGGCGGCGGGATACGGGGTCCGCTTCCGAAATTGCGGTAACGGGTTCAAAGGTCCGATTCACGCATGTTTCGACGAAGGCGGAAAGGCTCACCTTGACTTCCAGACGATCGCTCATCAATGCGTTTGCTTCGGCATTCAGCGCTTCCACACGCACCCAGGCATCGTCGGTCATGCTGCATGGGCAAGGGATGGAGAAGGGTAGCTCCGCCTGCGTGGAAGCCAGTTGGTCGGATCCTCCGGGCATGTAAAGAATGGTCAACTCCAGAATTCCTTCGATGGCGGATTGCCCGTTTTCCTGCGTCCAACCGCTGATGTTGGGCAGCGCCCGAACCGCCAGCACGGAACCGACCCCAGGCGCGTTTTCGCTCAGCAGCACCGTGCCCTTCGCGACGTCCGTGCAGCGGGCGCGTTGAATTTCCCAACAAACGGACAAAGGCGTGCGATCCACGGTGATGTTGCCGTTTCGGGTGGCGTATGCGTCCATGAGCGCCGGTACGCAATCCCGAACATATGCGCGAATGCGGAAGGACAGTTCTGCTTCCAGGTTCAGGGTAGCATCCTGGCCTTCCTCACCCTGTTCCACTCGGGTTGCAAGGCTGCGAATGGTAATTTCCGGCTGCGCGTCGCCGCTGAGCCATTCCGGCAGTTCGATGAGTTGATCAAATGCCAGGGGATACTTTAACAGCGCTACGGGCCGGCCTTGCACGCCGGAGGAAATCAAGACTTCCGCATTTACGCGGCCTTTTACGCGCACGCCCCCCAAATCCGGCGCGACGTCCTCCAGGGATACCGTGCCCCATTCCATCAGGGCCATGCGTGCGTCCAACGCGGCGGGCAAAGATACCTGTTCCCGCAAAAGCGCGTCCGCTGTGGCTTCCGCAGCCAGCTTTACGGAACAGATTTCTTCATAGTCCGCTTCCAGGCCTTCTTCTCCCTCTACGGACGCGATTACTTCCGTGGGGGACAGCCGTACGACTTGCGCATTGAGCCCAACCGTGACCAGAAACACCATGTGGCCGTTTTCATATTTGGCTTCTACGTGCTCCACTTGCCCGGTAATGCGGCATACCATGCCGGCTTCCGCACCGTCGATTTCCATCGCGTGGCTCAAACTCGCCTGGGCGGTCAAGGCCCGCAGGGTTGGTTCCTCTCCTTGACGGTATACCGCTTGGCAAAACGCGGTGCCATCCAATACAACCCGGTCTGTCTGCACTTCCGCGTTTCCCAAAACCAGGTTTGCTTCCGCCAGCAATGCCTCTATTGCTTCCCGGCCTGCGCCGGGCACCAGCGCCTCCGTCCGAAGCAATGCCTGCCCCTGGGCGGAACCCACCAGCGTCTCGGCCTCAATCGTTTGTTTCATTGTTTTGAGCGCCATGCCAATCCCTCCGTTTCCGCTTATGCGCAAGGGCTTCGCGGTTCTTCTGCAAAACCATATGCACGTTGAGACCGCATTTTTCTTCCGTCATGGAGAAATAACATAAATCGCCCCGGAAACGGGAAAAATTGACCTGTTTTTCTTTGACATCGGGCGGTTTTTGTGGTATAGTGTTTTTCACACGAAAACAATTGTGTTTGTACGAGAAACAAAGAGGTGGATGCGAATGAACATCGGACTGCTGGGAATGGGTGCTATTGGATCCGGCGTATTTGAGCAGTTGGCCGCCAGGGAGGACATAACGGTTCGGCGGGTTTTGGACAAGCGAAAGATTGAGGGCGTAGAATCGCTGCTTACGACGGACATAGCGGAAATCCTGGGCGATCCGGAAATAGATACGGTGGTGGAACTGATGGGAGGCAACGAGCCTGCTCATCGTTTCGTGCTGGAAGCCATGCGGGCGGGCAAGAACGTTGTCAGCGCGAACAAGCTGATGATTGCGGGAAATTTGAAGGAAGTGCTGGACACGGCGCAGGAGATGGGCGTTAGCTTCCGCTTCAGCGCCAGCGTAGGCGGCAGCATTCCGTATCTGGTAAATTTGCTGCGGGCGCGGCGTGCGGATCGGCTTACCCGGGTAATGGGAATTGTAAACGGCACGACCAACCTGATCTTGGATACCATGCAGACCACGGGAGAGAGCTTCGATCAGGTGCTCAAGCAAGCGCAAGCGGCAGCCTATGCGGAAGCGGATCCCAGCGCGGACATCGACGGAATTGATGCCCGCAGCAAGATTGCCATTGCCGCCAGTTTGGCCTTTGACGCGCATGTGCGCCCGGAGAACGTGCTGACGGCAGGAATCCGATACATTCGCGCGGAGGATGTGGAATTGTTTCGGAAGAAAGGCTGGGTTTGCAGGCTGATTGCCAGGGCGGAGCGATTTGAAGGGGATCGCGTCACGGCATTTGTGGAGCCGACGCTGGTGACGCCGGAATCGCCTTTTGCGTCCGTATACCGCAACGACAACCTGATTTGCATGAATGGAAAACGCTTTGGCCAACAAAGTTTCTCCGGTCAGGGCGCGGGAAAATCGCCCACGGCATATGCGGTGGTAAATGATTTGATCGACACAATGTATTCGCCGCAATATTTGCCGTTTTCCAGCGAATTGCGCGACTTGCCCGTGGACAACGGTTTGATTCGCAGATGTTATTATCTGCGCACCAGCGCTTGCGTGGAAATCCCCGGCGAAACCCTGGCGGCCAAGAACGGGTTTTGCGCATATGTTACCCAGCCAATGCCGGTGCAGCGCATGCATGCGCTGGCAAAGGAATTGCAAAAGCAGGATCCATCGCTCTTCCTGGCGGGAATTTCGGATTAAAATGGCGCGTTGCGCAGGCCAAGCGCATAGAATATTCAGAGAAGGGAAACGTGATTTCAATGAAAACATATAATGTCGCCGTGTTGGGCGCGACCGGCGCCGTAGGCACGGAAATGTTAAAAATTCTGGCGGAACGGAACTTTCCCGTTGGTCAACTGAAGGCGTTGGCAAGCGCCAGAAGCGTTGGCAAGCAGCTGCCCTATGGAAACAGCTTTGTGACGGTGGAAGAGGCGACGGAATCTTCCTTCGAAGGCATGGACATTGTATTGGGCGCGGCCAGCGCAGATTTGGCGAAAAAGCTGGCGCCGGCCATCGTTCGGGCTGGCGCGGTGTTCGTGGATAAGTCCAGCGCGTTTCGCATGGAGAAAGACGTTCCGTTGATCGTGCCGGAGGTCAATCCGGAAGATGCAAAATGGAACAAAGGCATCATCGCCAACCCGAATTGCTCCACAATTATCACGGTGATGGCCCTGTACGCCATTGCCAAAGTTACGCCCATTACATCCATGGTGGCATCCACCTATCAGGCGGTGTCCGGCGCAGGCGTGGAAGGCCTTCGGGAATTGGAAGGGCAGGCGGCGGCCTTTGCAAAGGGTGAACCCATGCAGGCAAACGTCTTTCCCTATCAGATTGCGTTCAACCTGATTCCGCAAATCGGCTCCGATTCCGGCAACGGATATACCACCGAGGAGATGAAGATGCAGAACGAAGGGCGAAAAATCCTGCACATGCCGGAAATGAAGGTCAGCTGCACGTGCGTTCGCGTGCCCGTGCTGCGCTCCCATTCCATCAGCGTCACCTTCCGCACGGCGGAAAAGATTTCCGTGCAGCGCGCCCGGGAACTGATTGCCGCCGCGCCGGGTGTGCGCCTTGTGGACGATTTGGCACAGAAGCAGTATCCCATGCCGCTGGACACCAGCGACCAGGACATCGTGTATGTGGGACGTATTCGCGAGGATTTGACCGACGATCACGGCCTTACGTTGTGGTGTTGCGGAGATCAAATTCGCAAGGGCGCGGCCAGCAACGCCGTGCAGATTGCCGAATTGCTGATTTAGAAAAAGCGCAAGCTGTCAGATGCACGACTGGCAGCTTGCACTTTTTTTGTACCGAGGAAATCCCACGCCAGGCGTGGGGTTCGGGGAAGCTTGAGCGGCGGTGAGAAAAAAAGAAAACTCCTTTTGCGATCCTGGAGATGCAGTCTGGCAACTGCATCACGAAAGCAAAGGATCATATCTACGGCCTTTCAAGGCTGTCAAGGAAGAGAGAGGCCCGTCTTTCACGAACGGTAAGCAACCAACCTGCGCAGATGCCAGACCGTCCATGCGTTTGCGAGGGCGCTGCTGGCCTTCTGTGGCTTTGCCCGCACATGAAAAACCCCCGGCTTCGCCGGATCGGTGCAAAATTCCCGGTTCAACTGGGGCCATGGAGAAAAAGTTTCGCACAAGAGGGAGAATTTGGGCGGCATGTGATGGACAATCATCCGAATGCCCGCTTACAGGCGCGCTTCCGGTGTGGCGTGGAAACGGAGAAGCTCCCGATGCGGAACAAAACCGGCATGCAGGGAACGACCATGGACTTGGCATGGGCCGCCTTCAAGGGTTGGCGGCAGCGTTGGATGCGGTATGTCCGGACACGTGGCGCAGAATGGCTTGAAAAGTTTCTTC
>JAQXRL010000352.1 GCA_029218505.1 Eubacteriales bacterium
GAAAACTTGGGATGACCGCAGATATTCCGGTGCAAGACCGCAGGATACAGCCTGTGGAACGTCGTCAGGATCCTTTGTCCATGCCGCGGCTGTTCCTTTTCTCATCTGCAGGGCGTTGCCAGGAGGGATTGCAGATATGCAATGCGTTCCCTGGAAGGCGTTTCCGCCGAGAAGGTTTGCCGTCCGAGGGCGGGCAATTTGCCTTCTCCCAGATGATGGTAAGGAAGAAATTCTGCTTCGGATGGCGCGTAGATGCGCAGGAACTCAGCAATCCGTTTTATTCCACCGGAATCACGGCGTCGCCGTATTTCTCGCGGATGAATTCCTTCGTTTCATCGCTTTTGAGCGCTTCTACCAATGCCAGGATGGCCGGGTTATCTTTATCCTCCGTGCGAACGGCAATAATGTTGGCATAGGGGCTGTCAGCACCCTCGCTGAAGAGCTTGTTGGGCGTGATGCCGGCTTCCAGAACTTTGTTGGTATTGGCAATATAGAAATCATAGTCTGCCTTCGTGGGGATGATCTGGGCGCTGTCCAGCTCAATGATCTCAAGGGGTTTGACATATTCCGCGATGTCCGCCACCGTTGCCGACAGAGAAAACTGGGTTTCCTCATTCAGTTTAATGAAACCATTCTGCTCCAAGATGCGCAGCGCACGGTATTCGTTTGTAACGTCGTTGGGAATTGCGACAACCGGATTCTCCGGGAGCGCATCGATAGAGGCATAATTGTCAGAATAGGCGGTGATCGGCTCAACATGGATGCCGCCGACGCTCACCAGGTCAAAACCATTGACCTCTACTTCGGACAGCAGATAGGGCTCGTGCTGGAAGAAGTTAAAATCGATTTCGCCGGAGTTCAGACGTTCGTTGGTGTTGGAATCAGCGTAATTGGCGACCAAATCGATGATGATTCCCTGTTCCGCGAGTTTGGGCGCGACGAATTCGATCAGTTCGGAATGGGGAACCAGATCGGCGATTCCCTTGAGGGTAACGGTTTCCGTGGTTTCAGCAACGGCATTTAGACCAATCAAAGCAAAGGAAAGCGTCAGAACGGAGACGAGCAGCAGACGAAGAAACGTTTGATGGTATTTCATAGTGTACTTCCTTTCTTTTTGTACAGTGATCGTTTGTGTTCATGGGACAGTTGTCTTCCGGATTCATCATGTGTGCTTCCATGCCGTTTTTGATCCGCCTCCTTTTATGTCGTGAACAAAATAGCATATATCCAAAGGGCTGTGCACCGCCCGTTAGACCAGATTCCGTTTGCGCAGGATATGCGTGGAAACCAAATTGCCTGTTCCCTGGATAACCTGAACCAGAATCACCAATACGTAGACGCATGCGAACAGGCGATCGTGCTGAAACCGCTGGTAGCCAAAACGCACCGCCACGTCGCCGATGCCGCCGGCGCCGAACATGCCCGCCAGCGCCGTCATGGAAATAATGGAAATTACGGCTACGGTAAATCCGCGGATGAGCGATGGAAGCGTTTCAGGGATGATCGCCCGAAATACGATCTGAAAATTCGTACAGCCGATGGATTTGGCCGCTTCGACCTTTCCCTTGGAAATTTCCTTGAGAGAACTTTCAACAATTCGGGCGAACATGGGAATACAGCTCGCAGCGATAGAAATAATGCAGGGGTCTCTGCCGTAGGAACGCCCGAACAGCAACCGCGCGACAGGGATCATCAAGATAATCATGATGGTTTGCGGCAAGGATCGCAGCACGTTGATCAGCCATCCGGTGGCGGTGTAGGGGATTTTGAGCGGGAATACGCCCTCTGCGCTGGTGGCCGTGAGAAGAATGCCAAGCAGCACGCCCAAAATCAGCACGATGACCGACGCGACGGCGGTGATATACAGCGTATCAAGGATGGGCGTGACCATATCCCTCCAGATTTCAGGCGCAAAGGAGCCTTTGATCACTTCCCAGATTGGAGTATCCAGCAGACTCATAACATCGCCTCCTATATCCCCTCGCCGTTGTTCATGGTTCCTGCATGCTGCATTTCAAAAAACACCTTCGCAAACAATGCGCCTGTACGGCTTTGCGAATTGTAGAAAATTTCCTGAACATTCCCTTGCTCTGTAATAACGCCGTCTTCCAGCACGGCCATTCGATTGCAGCAATATTTGATCGCATCCAGTTCGTGGGTGATCATCAGGATGGTAATTCCTGTGGTGCGATTGATGTCCCGCAACAGGTCGAGAATCTGAATGGTGGTCTGCGGATCGAGGGCGCTGGTCGCCTCGTCGCTGAGCAAGACATCTGGCTCCGTCACAATCGCCCGGGCGATGCCAACGCGCTGTTTTTGCCCGCCGGAAAGCCCGCCAGGAAAGGCGTCCAGCTTGTCCGAGAGGCCGACCAACTCCGCCGTTTCCAGCACCTTCCGGTGAATCTGCGGCTTCTTCACGCCCGCCACCTGCAGCGGAAAGGCGATGTTTTGGTAAACGGTTTTTGCTTCCCACAGGTTGAAGGTCTGGAAGATCAGCCCTAGTTTTCTGCGCCGTTCCCGCAGTTCCTTTTCTGAAAGAGCAAGAATGTCCAACCCGTCGATGAAGATTTTCCCTTGATCCACCTCTTCCAGGCGATTGATGCAGCGCGCCAGCGTGGATTTGCCCGCCCCGCTGAAGCCAATGATTCCGAAAATTTCGCCCTTATGAACGGACAGGTTGATTCCCTTCAGCACTGGCAGATCGCCCGACCGGGTGTGATAGGTTTTATGCAAACCCTTTATTTCGAGAAAAGGCTTTTCCATGGATTGCCTCCCTGAATTGCGCCCTGCAGGCGCGGCTGCGGACGAATCACCGCCTTAAATGTGATAGATTTTCTCTTCCACCGCATCCATGAGTCCAAATTCCAGCAGGATTTCCTCCAGGCGCTCCTGCGTCATGGGCGTAGGGATGGTAAACGTTTGGTTTTCATCGATGGCCTTTGCCAATGCACGATATTCCGATGCTTGTTTGCATTTCGGATCATATTCGATGACCGTCTTTCGATTGATTTCCGCGCGCTGCACCACGTTGTCGCGTGGCACAAAGTAGATCAGCTGCGTGTTCAGCTCCTTCGCAAAGGCGCGCAGCAGTTCGATTTCACGATCCACATTCCGGCTGTTGCAAATGATGCCCCCCAGACGCACGCCGGTCTTGCGGGCGTACTTCGCAATGCCCTTGGAGATGTTGTTGGCCGCATACAGCGCCATCATCTCGCCGGAGGCCACGATGTAAATTTCCTTCGCCTTGCCCTCGCGCATGGGCATCGCAAAGCCGCCGCAGACCACGTCGCCCAGCACGTCGTAAAACACATAATCCAAATCCTCCGTATATGCGCCCAGCTGCTCCAACAGTCCGATGGAGGTGATGATGCCCCGGCCTGCGCATCCCACGCCGGGCTCCGGTCCCCCGGATTCCACACATTTCACGCCTCTGAATCCCGTTTTCATGATGCTGTCCAGCGCCACATCGTCGCCTGTTTCACGAATGGTGTCCAGCACCGTGCGCTGTGCCAGCGTGCCCAGCAGCAGGCGGGTAGAATCCGCCTTGGGGTCACAGCCGACCACCATGATGTGCTTGCCCATTTCCAGCAGACCTGCCGTCAGGTTCTGGGTCGTAGTGGATTTTCCAATACCGCCTTTGCCGTAAATTGCGATCTGTCTGATTTCCTTTGCCATAATCATTTCATCCTTTCGGTGGATTCCTGTCTGTCAGGTTTTTATCCGTGAGAAAAGGTGTTTTCCAGAGTGACCGGCTTTATGTACAACTGTTTGGACACATCCGTTTGGCCGGGAATGCCCGCCGCGTCTGCACGGCAGTGCTGGCAATGGCGAAACACGCGAATATATCGTTCCGCCTGCTGGCGGGTGCGGTTTATCAGCGCGCAGTCGGGACGCGTGCACCAGTCGAGCTCATGCTGCGGAATGAGCGGAATGATGTTGTACAGTTGCGCGCCGCGGGACGCAACCTGCATGGCCACTTCAGGCACATGCTTTGCGTTGATCTCCGGAATCAGCACGGTGTTGACCTTGACCGTTATGCCCGCCTTTGCCACCTTTTCGATGCCCTTCAACTGGTTTTCGATCAGAATCGTGGAGGCTTCCCGACCGGTGTAGATCCGCCCATGCCACACAATGCCTGCATTGACCTGTGAAAGGATGTCCGGATCTACGGCGTTTACCGTCACTGTGAGCGTATCAATGCCCGCGTCGATCACTTCTTTTGCCTGCTCGTTCAGCAGCAGGCCGTTGGTGCTCATGCAGCGCAGAATGTCGGGGAACTCCCTGCGAATCTTCCGGAAGGTTTCCAGGGCGTAGGGGGTCGCCAGCGTATCCCCAGGCCCGGCGATGCCCGCCACCGTGATATCCGGGCACAGGCGGATTGCCCGGCGAAGCACTTCCACCGCTTCATCCGGCGAAATTACTTTGCCGGAAACGCCGGGGCGATGGTCGGTATCGTAGTTCTCGTTGACGTCCCGCTGACAGAATCTGCACAGCAGATTGCATCCGGGGCTGACCGGCAAATGTACGCGCCCCTTGTTGTTCTTTGCGCCCAAGGCAAAACAGGGATGCGCCCTGGAAAGCTGCTCGAAAGTTTTCGGCATGGCGTTCACCTCCATTTTTTGCTATAAGCTGGCCAGAAGTCCCTGCGCAAGGATCTGTTCGACGATTTCCTCTACCGGACCGGCAGCCTCAAACACGCGCTTGCCTTTTTGCAGCATCGCAAGGGCTGCTCCGTCGCCGATTTTGGAGACAAACAGTGCATCGCAGTCCTCGAGCACCTCCAGCATTGCATCGAATCCACCCTCGCAATGCCCATTGCAGCCAGGTCGGGTCTTGCGGGTCTCGACAAAGGAAGCTTCATTGCCAATATCATAGATTTGCCAGTAGCGTGCCGATCCAAAATGCTGGTCCACATAGCTGCCGTCGATGCTGGCCAGACCGATGCGAGCGCTCATAACGTTGCCTCCCGACCATAAGTAGCAAGCACGCCGTTGTAGATATCTTCGATCACACGCAGCCCGCCGGTAAATCCAATGTAATTGGTGGTCAGATGCAACCGGTAAGGAGAAGGCAGCGCTGCAGAGAGAAAATCGTAGCCCTTCTCCTGGGCGAGATCCCGATCCCAGCCGGAGCCAATGATCAGTCCGCGGCCGCTGTAATGCAGTTTGCGGAGAAGATCCTGCGCCTTTCCGGCATCCGGCTGGAAGAAGACGGGGATTTCGCGCTTCGCGCTGATGGAGGCAATGTCCTCACGAATCGCGTCCTGATATTTCTCCGGCGTATTGTCCGTGATGAATACTTCCTTCGGTACAAGGCCGACCTCGTGCAGCAAGAAGCGGGAAAGGCTTGCCACATAGCCTGCGTCGTGCAGAATGTGCACGTGGTTTGGCAACCCATAGCGAAATTCCAGCAGAAAGCTTGCCAGCGAGTCGATCTCCTCGTAGTAAGCGTCAGATTCATGCCGGATGAACGCTGCCGCGACCTTTTCGTCGATGGGCGCGCCCTGTTCCAGCGCAAAGGATACGACCTGCATCAGGAATTCTTCGGTCTGGTTTGCGCCGATGGGCGGGCGATGATACCAGGTATACGGCTGGCCGTAACGCGCCGAGAGATGGTCGACGATGGGCTTTCCATACCACGGAGAAACCAGAAGATTCAAGTTTGCCCGGGGAATCGTCCGCCATTCCTGCACGCCGCCGCTCTCCGGCCCGAACAGGATGTTGACTTTCAATCCGAGTCCTTCCAGCAACCGCTTGTATTCCCGAAGGTTGCCCTTCCAGAAGGGATCCTGATAGGGAATGGATGCGAATAGATTGACCGTAGCAGATTCACTGCGCGGTTCGTTTTCCTCTTCGAACAGAGAGACGTATTGATCCACGATGGCATTGACTACGATGGAGTGAGCTTCGTAATTGCTGGCCTTGAAACCGGGGGTATCCACGGCGACGATGGGTTTTCCTTCGTCCGCAAATTCCTGGGCAAGGCTTTCGATGTCATCGCCCACGATGCCGCCGGTGCAGCCGCTCATGATAACCTGCAGGTCGGTATCCAGCACTCGATAGGTGTTGCGAACGATTTCCCGCAGGCGGTCAATTCCGCCGAAGACCACTTCCTTTTCGGAAAAGTTGGTGCAGGGAGCCGTGCTGCCGCCGGCATAACCGGTGCTGCGCTCAAAGAATCCGGCGATCATTTCGCCGCAGCCGGGACCAGAATGCAGGATGGGAACCGCCTTGGGAATGGCGACCACGGTCTGCAGCGCGCCGATGGCGCAGGTATATCTCTCCTGTTCTACAATGCCGGTGAAATTGCTCATGCGCGCTTCCCTCCCTGCAGAAAATAATCCGGCTGCTGTTCCAGCCACCATTTTGTGTATGGATTTACGGCGTGCTTTTCCAGGTTTTTTACGAATTCATCATTCTCCAGGACTTCCAGAATGCGCTCGCCGTAGTTTACAATGCCCTCGTAGCCCATGCCGTAGTGCTCGTCGCCAATTAGCAGGCTGGGAATGCCGAACTTTGCGCCCCACAGTGTCATCCCGCCGTGCCGGGCCAGCAGCACGTCCGGACGAATGCGGTTCAGGGCGTTGACCAGTTCGAACTCCTGCTTGTTGCAGACGTTGAAATTGGGTACATCGCCATAATCCTGTACACGCTGGGCCAGCTGATCGTTTTCGGGACGATCGGAATCGTATTTGGCATCGTGGTGAAAGATGGATGCGCCGCGGGCGTTCAGCCCCAATTCGCCCAGAATATCCAGCAGCGCGTGTCCATGAGCAGCGCCGGCGGTAACATAGGCAGTCTTG
The DNA here is from genome assembly GCA_029218505.1 of Eubacteriales bacterium. GTDB lineage: Bacteria > Bacillota > Clostridia > Christensenellales > Aristaeellaceae > SUG1456. The sequence goes on from JAQXRL010000352.1 coordinate 6,803, forward strand.
CCTGCCAGCTTCTCCCGGAGCGCTTCCATGCGCGGCAGGAATTCCGCCTTCTTTTGCGCGATCACCTGCTCGGCGATATCCTCCTTGCCCAGCAGTTTCCCGAGAGCTCGGAACCAGCGGTCGGTTTGGGCAATGCCATAAGGAGGAGCAGATGGAAGTTCCGGCACCCCAAATTCCTGTTCCAGCGCTGCTCCCAAGTAACTGCCCAAGGTAGAGCATGCCTGCACGGTGGCAGCAGCTTCGCTGGAATGTTTCAAGGTATTTACTGTGGACTAAGGGGTAATGTAATTCGGCTTTGCGCCAAAGGGCGCGAACCAATCCTGGAAGACATCGCTGCCCCAGAAGTTAATGACGTTGATCATGTCCGGTCTGCGCTTCTCGGGCGGGGCGATCAGCTTGCGGGCGATGCCGTGATAGGCGGCATCGAAGCCGGTTGTCCAGATCTTCGACTTGAAGCCCTCGCAGAAGATTGCGACCACCGGTACGCCGAGCTCCTCTTCCGCTTCGTTGCATACGCTTTCCACATCGTCGCCGATAATTCCGGCTGCGCATGTGGTGAGAACGAAGATGGCGTTTGCGTGGGTGCGTTGGCGAACCTCCCGAATTGCCTTTGCCAGCTTCTGTGCGCCGCCGTACACCGTATCCTTCTCCTGCAGATTCGTAGAGAAGATCTTTCGCTGTGTTGGATGTTCCACGCCGCGTCCGGGACCGTTCACTTTGTAGGTAAAGGCGAATTCATGCAGGCAGGAGGAGCAGCCGATGGGTCCGTGGGCAATCACCGCTCCGTCCTGAATCAGCACGGTCATGCAGGCCGCCTTGCTAATAGAACAGCCCAGGCATTGAGAGAAGCTGCGGTTTCTGTCCTTCAGCGATCCGCAGTGGGAAGCAGTCACCAGTTCTTTTGCATCGCCGAAAAAGCCTGTGATGGAATTGATGCGTATTTCCCGAATTTGCACGCTTGGAAGCGCAAGATTGACCTTTGACAATTTCATTCCTCCTCTGTTGAGTACCGGCGGCGCGTCGCCGTGTAAAAACAAGGAGGCCTTGCCGCATGGTTTCCCATGCTGCAAAACCTCCGGTTTATCCGGTCAGTTTTCGGATTTCGATCTGATTTTTTCGCTGCGGTCGATCTGGATCAGCCACCATCCTGAATGATGAGGGTTATGGTGCCGTAGCGTATGGACTCGGCTGCCTGTCGGATACGCTCTATATGCTCGTCGCTCAGGATTGTTTTTGCATTTGCTCGTTCCGCCATATGAAGGTTCACCCAGCTTTCATTCCATTCAGTAAAAAAGGCATATCAGACGATCAAGTCCGATATGCCTCGAATCTCTATCGTCAGCAACGCGGGCAGAAGCCTCTGCCTTGCCGACGCAAATTCGTTCAAATTCGCCTTTCGGCAACACGGAGGGGAGAACAGCGGCACATGCACATGTAGCGGCACATCTTCAGCATCTAAATGCCCTATTTTCCTATTGATTTAATAAGTAATCCGATTGATGTATATTTTAATCACTTTGCCCGGAATTGTCAAGTTAATCGTTCGTAAACCTGTAATGCTCGGAAAAGAACCGATGTGTACATATACTCTGCGGCATATCATCAATTGCTTGGATTGAATTCGCAAACCGTAAGGTGTCAGCGGTTGCTGAGCCGATCGAGCCTTGCGGAGCATCGCTTGAAGCCGCAGCAGAAAGCACGGATTCTCATGCCTGCCCATGATGCCGGCAGAGCTCGACGTTCTCCGGAATGCAGTTGAAGATGTTCGCGAGAGGGCTGACCTCGTGACCTAATTCCATATATTGAGAGAATGAGGTCATGTTCTCGGCGATGAACTGTCCCTCAATCTTGCGGAGCCGGTCGTTCGGCGTTGAATAGTGCAGGTAGAACGTGCCGCGGTTTATCTTGGCCTCCTCGCAGATCACCTTGATTGTCGCCCTGTCAATGCATATCTCCTTCGGAATCTTCAGCAGCGCCTGCTGAAACATAATCTCTGTATATC
>JAQXRL010000353.1 GCA_029218505.1 Eubacteriales bacterium
CGAAACCCAGGCAGATTTCCGGCGGTCAGAAGCAGCGCGTGGCCATTGCCCGCGCCTTGGCCATGGATCCGGAAGTGCTGTTGTTCGATGAACCCACCATCGCGCTGGATCCTGAAATGGTTGGCGAAGTGCTGGCTGTCATGCGGGATTTGGCCAAAAGCGGCCTGACCATGTTGGTGGTGACCCACGAAATGGCCTTTGCCCGGGATGTATCCAGCCGGGTGGTGTTTATGGATTCCGGCGTTATTGCGGAATCCGGCGCGCCTCAGGAATTTTTTCAAAACCCAAAACTGCCCCGGACAAAGGAATTTTTGGCCAGATACCTGGAGACGTGATTTCGAGACGGGGTTTCTGAGCAAAACGCGGAGAAGATGGCAAATTGCCAAGTTCTCCGCGTTTTCTGATGGAAGCCGAACAGGCGTTACCCCCAGTTCCACTGGGGGAGAAGAAATCGCTTTCGCAAGAACAGAACGCAATTTGAATCCCCGAGAAGGGGATATGCGAAGCAAAGCGTGTGATGGATCATCTCGGTGCCCTCTTTCGAGGGCGACCACAGGAGTTCAGCCCTGATAGGGCTTGGGCAATCCCCCCGTTCAACGGGTGGTGATGACTTTTCGAAAGTGCGGCGGATTCGGTTCAAACCGTTTGAGGGCGGCAGAACGTTTATTGTGCGATTTGCGACAGTGCATCAGCAAAGCGTTTGCGAGAGACAGCATCCTGTCCCACAAAGATGCTGGCCGCCATGCTTTCATACAGCTTTGCATAGTTTTCCTGCGTCAACGGGAAGCCGATTTCCGTCAGACATGTGGGCGCGCCCACGTGCTTCAGGAAATTGCGGAAAGGCTCCACCTTTTCCGGTTCGCCGTTGTAATACAGCTGCGGCAGAATTCCCAGCCCTACGATTTCTCCATGCAGCGCGCCTTGCACTTCTTTGGGGAACAAATAGCGCGTCTGATAATACAAATCATGGGCAATGGCGGACTGGCCGACGCCCCGGGAGAGCCCGCTGATGATGCCGGTGAGCGGTATGTTCAAAAACACCATGTCCTCCAACGCGGAGCTGACGCGCTGTCGGCGAATGTCTTCCAACACCTGGTCAATCAGATGTTGCAGCTTTTCAAAACTGTACCTGGCCAGCAAATATGCGGCATACAAGGCCAGCGGACTTTCCTGTTCCGGCATTTCCGTATGTCCGTTTTTGATTTCTACAAATTTCCCCATGGCATCCAGCATGCCGGAGACGACATATCGGGTAGGCTGCGCCGCCATGATGTCCAGATCCACCAGCAACGCGGCGTTTTCCATCTCGTAGCAGAAATTGCCGGGAATGGTTCTTCCTTCCGGCGTGTAGATGAGGCTGAAGGGGGAATAGGCGGCGCAGGTGGAAATGGATGTGGGCATACAAATCACGCGCGCGCCAAGATAATAGGCCACCAGTTTGCCAAAATCCATGGCGCGGCCTCCGCCTGCCGCCACAACCATATCGCAGCCCGCTTCCCGCGCCTCTTGCGCTTTTTGACGCGCCGCTTCGTGATATACATGCCCGGGATGTATGCTGAAGGCGCCTTCCATCCCGGCTGCCTGTAAACCGGAGGTCAGCCGTTTCTGCACCAGGGAGATTGCCGTGGGTCCGCCTACGACGAACGGCTTTTTGCCATAGTGGGCCAGTTCCGCGCCTGCCTCTTCCAAAAGCCCTTGCTGCATGAGAAACCGTCCCGCACCAAATTTATAGGAAGCGTCCGCTTGTCCGTTCATTTGTTGTCACTCTCCATCGCGATCATTTGCACAAGCATACCATACGATGGCGAAAATGTCAACAATTTCATAAAGTGTGAACAAAGATGAATTTGCCTGGCAACGCTAAATGGTTTTCACGCGAATCTTTCGGCGCGCTTCGGAGGGAGTCAATCCGAAACGCTGCGTAAAGATCATGTTGAAATGGCTGAGGCTGGAATATCCCACCTGGGAGATGATGGATTCCAGGCTTAGGTCGGACACCTGAAGGAGCTCCAAGGCCAGATTCAGGCGAAGGGATACCACATATTGCTGCGGCGTAACGCCAAGGCTGCTTTTCATGACGCGGCAGAGCTGAGCGTGGCTGAAATTTGTCAGCCTCAGCAAGGCGGGAACGCCCTCGCGGATGTGTTCCGGCATGTTGAATTGCGTCAACGCGTCCAGCAAATGGGCGTTGGCGTTGTTGCTGGCCAGGGGCCGTTCCAAATAAAGCATGTAGAATTGGAGCATTTTATCCAGCATAATTTTCACGCGCGTGCGCCGCTGGTTTTGATTCAGGATCAGAATCTGCTCAAAATCCGTTCGATAGTCGTTTTGCTGGTGCGCGGTCAGGTGAAAAATTGGGGGTTGTGAACGCGCGCAAATCTGGGACGTGACGGAGTCGCCATACGCATGCAAAAATCGCTCCATCTCTTCAATACAGATGGACAAAGAGAGCAAATTGGTATGGGGCAATTGACTTAGAAAGCCATGGGTATCGCCGGGACGAAGGATGGTGGCGTCGCCTTCCGTCATGTCCACGGGGATGTTATTGATCAGGTGTTTGCAGCCGCCTTCCAAGACATAGTTGATTTCATAGAAATCATGGTCGTGAATGGTTGCCATCAGGGTCCGGTGAAAAGTTCCCTGAATATAGTATTTGTCATGAATCAAATCCGCGTAATCCACAACTCTTAGGTGTTGCAAGGCACTGTTCATGAAACCACACCTTTCCTGAATTGATTTTATCATAAAACGCTTCAGGTTGCAAGAAAACGGAATGTGATAAATTTCCGCATATGAATGAGAAATTTACAACTTGAAATCTGAAAGTATAGTGTGTATGATAAAGAAGAATCACATGATGAGAAATGAGTTGTGAATTTTGCACGCAATCAATTTTGCACTATTGTCCGCCTCCATTTTTTTGGCAATTGTCAACAGTGGGATTTTGCATCGCTTTGAAAATCGTGGTTTGGAAAATCCAGGAGATGTCTTGCTGTTTAACGGGGCAATGTCGCTGGTATGGGTTTTGGTGGTATTGTGTGTGGGACGAGAATTTTCCGCACCTTCCGCCGCCACGGTTTTGCTGGGCGCAGGGTATGGGGTGGTAACGGCGGGCTTTTTGCTGTCGAAAATGCAGGCGCTGGCAACGGGGAATATGTCCATTACGGTCATGTTGGGGTGCAGTTCCCTGATGCTGCCTACAATTCTGGGTTCCATCCTTTGGCATGAGCCCATTGCCGCGGAACAGGGCGTGGGGTTGGCGCTGTTGCTGGCGGCCATGGCGTTGTGCGTGGATAAGCGCGGCAGCGGCGAAATTCGCCCTCGATGGAAATTGTACTGCATGCTGTTTTTTCTGTTTTCCGGGCTGTCTGGATTGGTGTTTAAGATTCATCAGAATTCGCCCGGAAAGGAAGAAATTTCAGAAATGTTGCTGATCGCTTCGGTGGTGGCGTCAGCCTTGCTGATCCTGTTGGCATTTTGGGTAAATCATCGCAGGGATGCGCCCAAGCCAAAGCTGCCGCGATCCACTTGGAAGTATGCGTTGGTTTGCGGAATTTGCAGCTGCGCGTATAACTGGCTGAATATCGGCCTTACCGGCGCGCTGCCCAGTGTAATTTTCTTTCCGGTGTTCAACGGGAGCGTCATTCTGGGCAGCTCGTTGACAAGCAGGTTTTGTTTCGGAGAGAAGTTAACAAAATACCAGGTGTGCGGATTGTTTGTGGGGTTGTTTGCTTTGCTGCTGATTGGCAAAGTGTTTTGATAGAATTGAAGGGAGATTTTCCAGATGAGCAAGTTTCTGCCGGCGCTGCCGAACTACAAGACGGGCACGTATAACATGATCGAAGCCGGTTTCCCATCCATGATGTCTACGAAGGATGCCGAGTTGGGCAAAATGATTTATTCCCTGCGGGGAACGATTCTGGGAGATCGCAGGCTTCTGTTCGTGGATGACCGCGTGATGATGGCCAGCATCAACTGGATTCGGGATCATGTTCATGAAATGAAGGCGTTTATGCATTGGGAACATGACATTCGCAGTTTTTATCAATTCTTTTTGGATTATCAGTCGCCGGAAGGCTGGTATTACGAATTGGTGAAACAATTGGACGACTTGCATTGGTCTTTTGTGTCCGAGAAATTTGCGCGGAAATTCCCCATGGACAATGTGGCGGCTACCCGCCTGGAGCTGGAAGCGGACATTGAGTATTTGATGGTGGAAGGCGCCGTGCAGATTTATCGCGTTACGGGCGACGATGCGTGGATGCGGGAAGTGCTGCCCAAGTTGGAAAAGGGCATTGACTATATGACCAGCGATGCGACTCGGTGGGACGAAGCGCATGGTCTGGTAAAGCGCCCCTTTACCATTGACACTTGGGATTTCACCTATGGAAAATCGAACGACAACCGGCGCATTGAAGCGGACACGCCCATGTCCATCATGCATGGCGACAATTCCGGCGTATATCAGGCGATGCGTCAGCTGGCATGGCTGCGCCGGCGGTTTGGGGACGAGGAACAGGCGCAGGCATGGGAGCGCCGTGCGTCGGTGCTGCGGGACAATATGATGAAATATCTGTGGAACGGCCGGTTCTTTGTGCATCAGCTGCATTTGAACCATTCCGGCGCGGACGACCTGGAAAGCGAACGCCTGTCCCTGTCCAACACGTATGATTTGAACCGCGGCGTGACGACCTTTGAGCAAAGCTGTGCGATTTTGGAGGAATACCAGCGGCGCAAGGAGACGACCGACGCCTTTGCGGAATGGTTTTCCATTGATCCGCCCTATGAGAAGTTTGGCGGCAGCGCCAGGGGAAAGTATGTCAATGGCGGAATCGCATCCTATGCGGGCGGAGAATTGGCCAAGGCCGCCTTTGCCAACGGCAAGGAAGCGTATGGATGGGATATTTTGCAGCGCATGTGGCAGTTGATAAAGCGGGACGGAGAATTGTATTTCCTGTACGATCCGCAAACAGGCGCAAATTTGGGCGGCGGACCCAGCGGCTGGGGCGCGGCGGCCGTCATGTCTGCCATCGAGGAAGGCTTGGCGGGCATTCGGGATTTGGATGTTCAGTTCCGCGTGATGGAATTTGCGCCCCGGTGGGTGGTAACGGACTACGACGAGCTTCGCTATTTCACGGGCTACGAGCTGTCCAAAGAAAAAATCGATATGTACTTTGTGCGCAGGGAAACGGAACTGTGGTATCGTCTGAGCGCGCCGTCCAAGGAGATTCGCGGTCATATTCTGTTGCCGGAGGGGAAGAACTGCGCCGGCGTTTCCGTGGACGGTACGGAAATTCCCTTTGAACAAACGTGCGTGGGCGATTCCCGATATGTGGATTTCATTCTGCGCGGAGATGTTTCCGGGCGCGATCGCTTTGGATGGGCGAACAACCGGGTGTGGGAAATTGCCTGCCGGTTGACGGACAATTGACAAAGGAGGAAGCGTTTACCATGGGAAAGCGGCTTTCCACGGGAATTGGACGCAAGGCGCTGGAACGCTGGCAGCTGTATCTGATGATTCTGCCTGCGTTGACGTATTTAATCATCTTTGCGTACAAGCCCATGTACGGTGTATTGATCGCCTTCAAGCAATATTACATGAAGAAGGGCGTGTGGGGAAGTCCCTGGGTGGGGTTTGACAACTTTGAACGTCTGTTCAATTCCTACTGGTTTCCGATCATTTTGAAAAATACGCTGACGCTGAGTTTGCTTTCTTTGGTGATCGGGTTTCCGGTTCCGGTTTTGCTGGCGCTGATGGTGAACGAGGTTGAAAACACGTTCCTGAAAAAGACGTTTCAGACGGTGTCTTATGCGCCGCATTTTATCTCCACGGTGGTGGTATGCGGCATGGTGACGTTGTTTTTGTCGCCAACATCCGGCATCATCAACCAGTTTATCGCTGCGCTGGGCGGAGAAAAGGTTGCGTTTTTGCAGCAGCCCAAGATGTTCAAGTGGATTTATGTCATCAGCGGATTGTGGCAAAGTTCCGGTTGGAGCGCGGTCATTTATTTTGCGGCGCTGTCCGGCGTGGACAAACAATTGCTGGAGGCCGCTGAAATTGACGGTGCAAACCGGCTGCAGCGCGTGGTGCACATCAATTTGCCGGTGCTGGTGCCCACAATTGTGGTGTTGTTCATTTTGCAATGCGGTTCCTTGCTGAACGTAGGGTATGAAAAGACCTATCTGCTGCAAAACGACACGAACCTTACCGGCGCGGAGATCATTTCCACCTATGTATACAAAATGGGTTTGGAAAAGAGCGATTTTTCGTTCTCCACGGCCACCGGCTTGTTTAATTCCGTGGTGAACTGCGCCATCTTGATTACCATGAATGCGTTGTCCAAGAAAGTTGCCAAGACGAGCCTGTGGTAGCGCGGAAAGGAGAAGTATACCCCATGAAGAAAACGAAGATGCGCGCCAGTCGAGGAGATCGATTGTTTGTGTTCGTCAATGGCGCCGTGTTGATTCTCCTGTTTGTTTTGTTGATCTATCCGATTTTGTTTGTGATTTCGGCGTCCTTCAGCGCCCCGGACATGGTCAATGCGGGCAAGGTCATTCTGCTTCCCAAGGGGTTTACGCTGGATGGATATCGCAGGATTCTGCAATACGATGAAATCTGGTTGGGCTATGCCAACACGTTCTTTTATACGTTTGTCGGCACGCTTTTGAACCTGGTGTTCACCATTCCCTGCGCGTATGCGCTGTCCCGTCGGGATTTGCCCGGAAGAGGGGCGATCATGGTGGTGTTTATGTTCACCATGTATTTTTCCGGCGGATTGATTCCGGGATATTTGAACATCAAACAGCTGGGGCTTTTGAACACGCGACTGGTGCTGCTCATCAGCGGTTTGGTGTCTACGTACAACGTGATCGTCAGCCGCACGTTCTTTGCTTCCACCATTCCCTGGGAAATGCACGAGGCGGCAAGGGTGGACGGCGCCAGCGACGCGCGCACGTTTGTGTCCATCATCCTGCCGCTGTCAAAGCCCATTTTGGTGGTTATGGCGCTGTATTATGGCGTGGGCCGGTGGAACAGCTATTTTGATGCCATGATTTATTTGCGCGACCGGGCGCTGTATCCGTTGCAGCTGTTTTTGCGGGAAATCCTGATTCAAAGCCAGCTTTCCAAGGCAATGCTGGCCAATGCCACGGATGCCGAAACGGCGCTGGCTTTGGCCAACCAGGCCAACGAGGCGAATTTGATCAAGTATTGCGTGATTATCGTATCCACGGTGCCGATGCTGGCGATTTATCCCTGGCTGCAAAGATTCTTTGCCAAGGGCGTCATGATTGGTTCCATCAAGGGTTAAATTCTCTGAAAGACAGAGAATTAACACATATTCTAAAGGAGGCATATCCCATGAAGAAGATCTTGACCCTGGTGCTTGCCCTAGCGTTGCTGATTCCCGCGACGGGGCTGGCATTCAACGAGACGGGCTATCCCATCTGTGATGACGTGATTACCATCACGGTGTCCGGCGCCAATTCCGGAACCACAGACTGGAACGACACCAACATGGTGGCGGAAATAGAGAAGCGCTTGGGCATCAAGCTGGAATGCACCAGCTTCGAAGCCGACATCTGGTCGACACAATTCACGTTGATGCTGGCGTCTGAAGAGCTGCCGGACATCGTGATCAACCCCGGCATCACGCTGTCAGAAGTGAGTAACTACGGCGCGCAGGGATATTTCCTGGACATGTCTGAGTATATTGAAAAATATGCTCCCAACATTCAGGCGGCCATGGAAAAATTCCCCACCTATCGCAATTATGTCACCAGCCCGGACGGCGGCATCTACACGCTGTGCACGGCCACGGAGAACATCATTGCCCTGGTGCCCCGCACCTGGCTGAACAAAACCTGGATGGACAACCTGGGCCTTTCCTATCCCACCACGCTGGACGAACTGCACGACGTGCTGGTGGCCTTCAAGGAACAGGACGCCAACGGCAACGGCGATGCCACGGATGAAATTCCCCTGTCCAACAACGTTGAATATACCTGCTCAGCGTTCCTGAATGCCTTTGGGTTCGATACACGCGCCACCGGGTATCTGCTTCAGGCGGATGAAAACGGCAAGGTATACCTTGGCGAAACCACGGATGCCTACAAGGCATATCTGACCTACATGAACGGTCTGTGGAACGAAGGTCTGATCGATGTGGACTTCTTCGTGCAGAGCGGGGATGAGTTCCGCGCCAAGGCTGCCGAGGACAAGCTTGGCATGTATGGCGATTCAGCGCCGTTTGTAGCCGCCAGCAAGGACATTTCCTATGACAGCAACTTCTACTGGATCGGCGCGCTGACCGGCGAATACCGCGACACGGCGACCATCGTCACCAATCCGGCGGTGTACACCACTGCGGAAATCGTGGTGAACGCCGAAACGGAGTACCCGGCGGAAATCGTGCGCTTGCTGGACTATTATTTCACCGAGGAAGGCTCTTTGGCGGGCGCGTACGGTTATGAAGGCGTGGACTGGGATTTGAACTATCTCACCATTCCCGGCCTGGAAGAGTTCGGCGTGGCCACCATGTACCAGCCGGAAGGCTTCAGCTCCGGCGAGGAATACCGCTACAAGAAGGCCATCATCAACGAAGCGTTCAAGATGATCGTTCCCATCGTCAACACGCAGTATGACGCCATGCTGCAGGCCGACGAAGCGCAGCTGGAGGCCATGGTGCCGGAATACGGATGGGCTGTGCAGTTTGTCCGCCAGGGCATGAACCGCGAAGGCGTACAGTTGGTGGAACGGTTCCCGACGCTGTTGTACACGGAGGCGGAATCTACGGAACGCACGCAGCTCTATACGGACATTCAGCTGTATCTTTCCAACATGCAGGCGCAGTTCATCACTGGCCAGGTGGGCATTGAGGACGGCTGGGACGAGTTCCTTGCGCAGCTCAAGACCATGCAACTGGATCGCCTGTTGGAAATTGAACAGGCGGCGTATGACCGGCTGATGGGCGCTTGACGCAACGGAAGAACCGCATAAGAACTTGGGCCGCGGGGTGCGCGTTGAACGCATGCCCGCGGCCTATCCAATGCTCAAAATGATGGAAAGCGAGGATGTTTGCGCGCGCATGAAGAACAGAGTTTTGGTGTTGGGGGGAACAGGAGCGCTGGGTTCTTATTTGGTGCCGGAATTGTTGCGATTGGGGCATCGGGTGGATGTGGTATCTTTGGATCGCGTCTCTTCAAACAATCCCGATCTTTCCTTTGAGACGGCAGACGCCAAGAATTTGGATTTTCTGCGCCGGGTTCTCTCGAAAGATTATGACGCGGTTGTGGATTTCATGGGCTATTCCACGGCGGAATTCGCCCAGCGTTGCGCGCTGTTTTTGCACAACACGCGTCAATACGTGTTTCTTTCCTCCTATCGCGTGTATGCCGGCGTCGACGCGCCCATTCGGGAAGATACGCCCAGATTGCTGGATGTTTCAACGGACGCGGAGTTTTTGGCGTCGGACGATTATGCGTTGGAAAAAGCGCGGCAAGAGGATTTGCTGCAAGCGTCCGGGCAAACCAATTGGACGATTTTGCGCCCTGCCATCACGTTTTCCAGCAGAAAGTTTCAGCTGACGACCATGGAGGCCAACTCCTTTGTTTGCCGGGCGCTGGATGGAAAAACCGTGGTGCTTCCGGAAATCGCCATGGAGAAGCAGGCGACGCTCAATTGGTCAGGGGACACGGGCAAGATGATGGCGCGTCTGGTTTTGAATCCTGCCGCGCTGGGACAATGCTATACGGTTTCCACTGCAGAGCACCATACATGGCGGGAATTTGCCGAATATTATCGGGAATTGCTCGGCATGAAATATATTACGGCGGACACAGAAAGTTTTTTGGAGATTTTTGATCAAGGCAGTCTGTTTGGAAGATGGCGTTTGATGTATGACCGCGCATTTCATCGCGTGGTGGATAACCGGAAAATTCTCCGGGATACGGGTTTGCGCCAGGAAGATCTGATGCCCGTGAAGGACGCGCTGCGCATGGAGCTGTCCGGCCTGCCGAAGGACGATCGTTGGTGCCGCACGGACATTGCGAATCTGCGTTATGATGCAATAAACGCGCGGATGGACGCATACCTTTCGAAAATTGAACAGGAACATCAATGATGAAAGAAGTTTTTCCATGCAGAGAATAAGGGTGGTGCAAATCGGTACGGCGCACGATCATGCCGGAGACACGATGGAAACGCTACGTGCGCTGGACGATTGTTATGACGTGTTGGGAATTTGCGAACCGGATGGGGAAGCCAGGCGCGTTGCGGAGCGCAGGAGCAGCTTTGCAGGCATGCCGTGGCTGGATTTGGACGAAGCGTTGCGACTTTCGCCGGATGCCGTGGTCATCGAGACAGAGGAAAAACGGCTGGTAGAAACGGCGCAGATTTTTGCCGAGGCGGGCGTGCCGGTACACATGGACAAGCCGGGCGGCGAGGATTATGGCGCGTTCGAGCATTTGGTAAACACCCTAAAGGCCAAAAACCTTCCGTTTCACATGGGATACATGTATCGATACAACAAAGCTGTGCAATACTGCCGGGACTTGGTACAAAACGGCGCTCTTGGGGAAATCTTCTCTGTGGAAGCACACATGAGTTGCTGGCATAATGCGAAGAAGCGCGCTTGGCTGTCCCAGTTTCCCGGCGGAATGATGTTTTTCCTGGGATGCCATCTGATCGATTTGGTGTATATGCTGTGCGGAATGCCAAAGGCGGTGCATCCCTTCAACGCGAGCACGCATTTGGACGGCGTGGATAGTCAGGATTATGCCCTGGCGCTGTTGGAGTATGAGCGCGGATATTCCTTTGTGCGGGCGTGTGCGGCAGAGGTGGAAGGGTTTTCACGCAGACAATTGGTGGTGTTGGGCAGCAGGGGAACAGTTGTCATTGAACCGCTGGAGGAGCGAACCGGGGGCGCAAACTTTGGACAACTGGCGCCAACCCGGGTTTCCATCCAGGGGGAGAAAACCAGAAGCGTGGCGTTTGCGGAATTTGGGCGCTATATGGATATGATGCGGGATTTTGCGGAAATCGTTGCCGGGGAGCATGAAAATCCCTATGATTATGCCTATGAGTTGGCGGTTCAAAAGCTGATATTGCAGGCATGCGGCATCAAGGAAGAAACGCCCGGCAAAAGGGCATGACAAAGGCGGCGTTCTGCGATAAAGC
>JAQXRL010000354.1 GCA_029218505.1 Eubacteriales bacterium
CTGTGCGAAAGGATGTTTCTTTTCTTCCGTCAAAAAGGACCACCTGGAGCTATATCCGCACAAGCTGCCATCGGCTTTCAAAAAGAACAGCCCTTGCAGCGACGGGCTTTTGTTTACCGCCAACAGGATTTTGTTTAGCGCTGCACGCCTGGCATGAACGTTATCGCTTTCAGATGAGAAATTTCCGTAAAGATATCCGGCAATTTCTGCTTCCTCCCGGGCGGCAACCGCCGCAACTTTGGCGCTGTTCAAGACTTGTGCAATCTGGCCAGCCGATACGGCCATGGAGGATTGCGTGCTGTCCAATTGACGGCTCCACATGGTTCTGGAATACTGATTCGAAACCAGCGCGCTGATGGCAATGGCGATCACGAAAAAGAACAGCGCGGCGGTGCTTAAAAGATAGATGGTAAAGGAAACCTGTACTCTTCCCTTGTTTTTTCTGAAATTCACTTTATCCTCCAGACGCTTGGCGCCATTCCCACCACCGACTTAAATTTGCGGCAAAAATATGAGACGTCGGAAAAGCCGCACTGTTCCGAAATCTCTTGGATACTCATATTGCGCTTTTTTAGCAATACCTGTGCTTGATCTACGCGCAAAATTGTCATAAAGTCTGAAAAGCCCATTCCCAATTCCTGCTTGAACAAACGGGAAAAATATGTCGCGTTCAAACCAACCATAGAGGCCAGGTGTGTCAGGGAAATTTCCTGGCGTAAGTTGCGGGCCATGTATTGGATCGAAGCCGCAATTTCCATCCGCATGGTCTGACCTTCCACCGCCGGGCGCACGATTCGCTCCAATAGTTCCGAAAACAACGAAGAAAAAGACGTTTCGTCTTTGATGTTTTTGCAAAATTCTTCCAGCATTGCTTGCGTCACGGAAGGCGAATGCGCGGAAATATACCGTGCCAGGAAAATCACAGAATTGCAAAGCGTCGTCCAGCCATTGCAAATGGATTCTTCCATTCGATCAATCCTGTCCCGAATTTCCATGACCGAATTTCCATCGCGCAATTGCCATATGTTTTCGCGCAACAGCCGCAGACAGGCGCGCAGGGCCTCGTTCTCAAGTTCGCCCGACGCATGCATGCGGAGCATCGCAGAATCATACAAATAATCCTCCGGATAGCAATCTGCAATTTTTTTCACCAATCCCGGAAGATCTTGAAGCCGCACTTCTTCCGAACAAGCCGCAAACAGAACGTTTAGTCCAAAGGTATCCTGGCTGTAGCGATGAATTCCCTCCAAAACATTTTTGAACGAATCCCATTCTATCTTCTCGCCCGGGAACATCAACACGTTCTTCTCTCCGCATGGCAGCACAATGGGATTCATTTTGGCCAGACGGTCTTTGAGAATGCCCATGATGGATCGCCGTAATGTCGGCGTAATTCCGCCCGCCCGGGTCATGCGCATGTAGATCAGTCCCGGAAAGCCTGCGCGCATTTCCGGGGGACACCGTTGAAGCATCTCCTCAAATCCGATGGTTTGATCCGCGGCATAATCGCGCAATAATTGTTCTTGTTCGCCGGAATTTCTCTCCTCGTGAAACGGCCGGTTGTTTTTTTGCAAAAAATCGCAGGCTTTTTTGGCCGCATCAATTACGTCCTGCTGTTCCATGGTGGATTTCACCAAATATGCGATTGCGCCCGATTCCATGGCGCTTTGCAGCGTAGAAAAATCCTCCACGCAAGTAATGACAATCAGCGCGCAGGTTGCGTCTTGGGCGCGAATCGCGCGCATCAATTCTAGTCCATTCATGCCGGGAATGCGAATGTCTGTCATGACGATATCCGGATGGAATTTTTGATAGGCCGCCCAGGCTTCCTGCCCGTTTATCGCCTTTGCCACCACGCGGAGACGGAGTTCATCCCACGGAATCAGCGCCATCAAGCCCATGCGCACCAATAATTCATCTTCTACAATCATTACAGTGTACATTCAGAATCCCGCCTCTCCAAGGTCGCACGCCGTCCCGCGGCGCACAAGATACAGCCGAGTACCATCAGGATCAGCCAGGAGGCCACCGTGGCGTTCCAGCCGTATGCGCTGGAAAGCACGCCAATCATGCCGCTCGCCAGTGCTGATCCGCCGTAGGCAATCGCGTTCAGACATCCGGAAACGGTGGCCGACCGGCCATATTCCCCAAATTGCAGCGGAAGCAGGTTGATTAGCAACACGTTTACCGCCATCATGGAGCTTGTAATGATGGCAAAGCACAGCATGGTCAGCAACAAATTCCCTTTTCCTGCCGTAAGCATGAAGACCAAAACCAGCGCGGCAATGCCGAAAAACGCTGCAGATCCCTTGAAGGTGTTTTCTCCCGCCTTCTTGTAGGCGTACTGCGCCAAATACGCGCCCGTGAGATTAAACAATGGCAGCAGCGCGCTTACCAGCGCGGAAAAGGAGGTGCTCTTGCCGAATACTTCGCACACATATGTAGGAACCCACGCAGTCACACCGTCCTTGATGGCTCCATGCAGGATGGCAGGCACGATTGCAATGAAAAAAGCGGGAATCACCATGAGCTCTGTCAATGGCATAGCAGGACCATCTGCGCGGGGCACGGCATTGAATTCTTTCTCAGGCACAATCGCCGTTCGGGCAATGCCCGGGTACTTTATAAGCCACAACACTCCCGATAGAATCAGCAATCCCCCCGGCACAAGAAACGCCGATCCCCATGGGAACCAACGCAGCAGCACCGCGCTTAAGGCGTAGGACACCAGCGTGCCTGCCGCCATAGAGGAGGTAATATTTACCGTTCCGTGGATCTTGTCGTCTTGCTGCATCAGGCGCACCATTGCGCAAAGAATGGACGGCCAGAGCATGGACATGAAAAAACCCGTCAAAAGTCTGAGCAGCAGCATGGACCAAAAGGATCTGGCACAGGCGAAGAGAATGTTCACCAATCCGCTTCCCATGGCTCCCGCAGTAGCAAACCAATGCGGAGAAACTTTTTCCGCCACGATTCCGTTCACCAACTGACCCACAGCATAGGCAATCAGAAAGGCGGTATTTACCCATCCTGCCTGCGCCTTTGTCAGCACCGGGCCAATCAATTCGTTCATGACCGAGGAATAGTTCAGCCTGCCCAGATACGAACAAAAGTAGACCGCCCAACAAATCCAAAATAATTGTCTTGCGCCCCGTTTGTCAAGCTTTGCGTTCATGGAATATCTTCCTTCACCTTTAAGATTACGACCTCTACGCCGTTGTTCTCCAAATTTTCCCGCGTTTTCTCTGGAATTTCATGTTCATCGTCGGTAATCAGCATATCGATTACGCCGTAATCCATATATTGATACAGGGAGGTTTGGGAAAATTTTGCGCTCTCGCAGAGCAATACCACGTGCGTGGCATGTTCCGCCATGACGTTGGAGACGTTTCCCTCGTCGATGTTCCAGATCATCGCGCCAGTATCGGAGAGCGCAGAAGCGCTGATGAAAGCCCACGTAAAACAAAACTTTGCGACCGCTTCTTCCGCAATGGCGCCACAGGCCACCAGATTTTCACAGTTCACTTCTCCGCCCAACAGGATTACGCGGCCCTGGATGCGTTTTTGCTGGATTTTTTCTCCAAGCAAGCCTGCCACAGGGATGAAGTTGGTGACAAAAACGACGTTCTTGCGCGCAAACAGCGCGTGGGCAAGCTGTTCCGTACAACAACTGCCATCCAACGCAACAATGTCTCCATCCTGAATTAGTCCCGCGGCATATGTCCCGATTTTGCATTTGGCGTCAACGTCCTTCAAGCGTCTGACAAAATACGCGTTTTCGCTGCTGGGGGGATACATGCAAACTGCGCCGCCGCGTACGCGCTTCAGCTTTCCTTCCTTGGCCAACTGCCGAATATCCCGCCGAACCGTTTCTTCCGAGACGCCATATTCTTCTGCCAAGCGTCCTGTATGCACCCGCCCTTCGTGCTGCACCTTCCATAGGATTCGATTCGCTCTCTCTTCCAATGCCATGCCGTATCTTCCTTTATGACCGTTTTGTCATATATTTTATCATGATTCGCAACTGTTTTCAACATTTATATTCCGCATCAAACATTTTTCCATCATCATAAGCCGCGATTGGTTTCTGGATGGAGCAATATGCCATTCTGCGGCGCAATGGCGCGCCGCTGCCCATGTGCGAAGCCATAGGGAATTACAACCTTGGGCGGAAAAATCTCCCACCGGCGTTGACAATGTCAACTTTGGGGGAATCATTTGCGTCACGATTCATTGGAGGAAAACAGCGGGCGATATTCGCTTGGCGAAATATCATAAACGCGCGGAAAGGCCTTGAAGAACGTGCTGCTGGTGCTATATCCCGCCTGCAATCCGATGCCGCTGACAGGGAGATTCGTTTCCTCGAGCAGGAGTGCAATCCTCTTCATGCGTTTGCTTTGAAGATACGCGGAGAAAGGAACTTCTCCTGCCTGTCGTGCAATGCTCTGTACTTTTCGTTCTAAAATTGCAAAGTGTCTTGCAACCGCTTCTGCATTCAAGGTCCAGTCGCTCAGGTTGTCTAAGACCCATGCGAGAATTTCGATTTCCTGTTCCGCTTCCTTTGCCGAAAGGTTTTCCTTTTGTTTTTTGCATACAGCCTGAACGCTTTCCAACAGCACGGTCAGCAGTTGATCGGGAGGCGTTGATGGACTGCATACAGGCGAACCAAGCGAAGAAGGAAAATTTGCGTCCTGAATTGCAAAGCGTATGCTGAACCGAAGGTATTCGTAACGTTCAGGAACGCTTTCAAAGGGCATGCAATCGCTGTACATCATTTCCGATACAAGTTCGGATGCCTTTGCGGTATTGCCCGTAATCAGTTCCGGATACAGCTTGATGCCCGTTTGGATGTTGACGCTTTGCTTTCACGGATTTTCATCCGCAATCCGAATAACGTCTTTGGAACCTTGCATCATGGGAATCATTTTGGCGCTTTCAAATGCCGCGTGAAGCTTTGCCGGGACTTGAACGACTTCGCTGAGCGAAAGGATCAACGGCTGCGGTTGTTCCCGATTGAGGCGGGCAATCACTGTGCGCAATTCATCAAGGGGGACTTCGGCGGGGATGATGAAAGCAAAGGCATCGTCTTTCATGTGGTGGACGATCATGTTTTCGGGAACGCACTGCCGCAGTTGACGCGCCACCAGCGTTCCCATCAGCGATAAACCCTCGCGTTCCGCGGCAGGAAGAATATATGCATATCCCGCCCGATAACGCGGAGGCAAATTGCCCGCCGCCTGCATGCCAGGCGTATCCGGGAGTCAGGGCATTTACTCCAACTGCGCATTTTGCACCTGTTCGCTGTCCCGAGGCAGGGCATATCCAAATTCCTGCAGCGTTTCCAATACGGAATGGAAACACAAATGCTTGCGTCGAATCATTCTTTGTGATACAATCAGTGATGAAAGAAGGAGTGTTATTTTTCATGCGATTTCGGAAGCTGCTGATGACCTATTTTATCGTTTACTTGTTGTTTTTTCTTATGGTCCTTGGTACGATGGTTCCTTTGAGAAACAGGATCTATGCGCTTTCGAAGGAGCGGGTGTTGACGGAAAATTCCTTGCGATTGGAGCGCGGCGAAAAAGAATTGGAGAAGCAGTTTGCGAAAATGACGCAGCTCTCCTCCCTGATGTGTCTGAATGAAGATTTTTTGCGATTGGCCCGCCTGAAGCAAACCGAGGTTACGGTGGAGCACGCGTTTTATTTGCAGAGAGTAAAAAAACAGATCAATGCATATCTGGCGCTGATGGATGATTTGGAATATTGCGTGGTGTTCTTTCCCAACAACCAGCTTTTCGTTTCCAACACGATGATTGCGGCAAATTACGAGGAAGTTTATGGCACGCTTTTTCAAGTGGGAGATCTGAGCGCGGACACTTTTTGCAATTACATGCATGCCGATGCGTTTTCCATTTCCTGCCTGCCGGCCAGTTCCCTTGTTTGCGGCAGTAATTTCTATGGCAGCGATATGCTCACGTTTATTTCCCATGGCGCTCTGAACGCCAACATGACCAATGTCGGTTCCTTCGCCTTCGGGATCCAGGCGAATAATTTCCTGACGAACCTGTTCCCCGAGGTTTTTCAGGATGGTGGTTTTGCCGTGATCGTGGACCAGGAGAATCGCTGGCTGGCGGATCATGGCGCTGCAATCTCCCAGGAAATGATTGCGGATATGATGGAAAACGAAATGATTACCATCGGGGATGAGCGCTATGTGATTTTCCGGCAGGAAAACGCCCATACGTCCGTTCGACTCATGATTGGCTTGCCGCAATCCCTCATTACCCAAAATACGCACATTTTGATGGATTTCATGCCGCTGTATTTAAGCGTCAGCCTGCTGCTGTCCATTTTGCTTTGCGTGGTCTATGCCATGTGGCACTATCATTCCGTGAAACAGTTGATGACGGTGGGAATCCAGCTTTCGAACGTGCCTTATCGCAATACCAGCGGCTATCGTTATGTACGGGAAGCGTTGGAACAGATTTCCCACACCAAGGATCAACTGGCGCAGGAATTAAGCCTGTTGGATAACGCCTATATGAATAATATGCTCACCAATGCTTGCTTATATGGCATTTATACGCAGCAGGAAGCGGAGACGCTGCAAAAATACGTGGGCGATTTGCCGCTGTATCGAATTGTCATCATAAAATTCTCGGATTCCTTTGATTCAGCCCGAATCCTTCAGCTGGAATTCGAGATTCAGCAGAATCTGTCCGAATCTCAGGTGATTCCGATTCGACAAAAGCCCATGAAATCCATTTTGATCATTGCCGGAGAAGGCGTTCTGCGCGAAGAGCCCACCCAATGCCTGCAGCGTCTTTTGTCCCAACAAGAGGAATGCGGCGCCGGCGTCAGCGACGTGCTTTCGGGCATTGAAATGTTGCGGCAGGGCTATCAACAGGCCCAGCAGGCATTGCGGGACCAGGAAACTTCCGGACGACAGGAAGGGGTCTTTGTCTACCAGGCTACGGAAAATCATGCCGTGCTGGCGGAAATTGCCATCCTGAAGCGGTTGAACGATTTGGTTTTCACGGGCAAGAGAGAAGGCGTAGAGGCAGTCTTTGGGGAATTGAGCGAAAAACTTGCTTTTACCGCAGGAATTACGGATGAACGCTTTCGGGAATTGTATTATTCGCTGCAATTGGTTTTGCAAAACATTGCCCGCGAATTGGGGATGGATCTTCCCGACAACACCGCGAAAAATGATTGTTCATATCAGGACGCGTTGGCACGGTTGCGGGAAGACGCGCTTTTGCTGATTGATTTTATCGAAGCGCGCCAACAGCGGGGCAACGAAAAACTGTATCAGGCGGTTCTGGAAAAAATGCAGTGTTTGCTTTCCAACCCTGCGCTGAACGCAGCCCGCATGGCGGAGGAGATGGGCTGTTCGGAAAAGTATATTTTTAAGGTGGTGAAGGACGGCAGCGGCCGCAGCTTTGGGGAACTGCTGGAAAGCATGCGCATTCGCCGCACAGAAACGCTGTTGGGGCAAACGGATATGAGCAATGAAGCCATTGCAGCGGAGGCGGGGTTTGCCTCGCTCAGCACCTTCTATCGCGCTTTCCGCAAGGCGCATGGGGTTACGCCGGCTGTATGGCGCACGGCACAAGAACAGCACAAGGAAATCTCAAAACCAGAATAAACCCTTCGCAATGCCGCCAAACGTAGGAGACAGTGGTTTTTGCTACACATATTTTGTACTGCGTGCAAGTGTTTTTGGCAAATGACACTTGAAACGCAGTCTTTTTTCATTATACTTTTGATCAAGAACAAAGGCTGCGCAGCACGCGTTCGTTTCATCCATATTTTAATGAAGGAGATGGCCCTGCATGAAAAAAGTTTTGTCCTTGTGTTTGGTTCTCTTGATGGTGCTTTCAACCGGTTCTCTGTCCGCCTTCGCGGAGGAGGAACGCCCGGTGATCACCATTGGCCGTGAAGCCAGCGCCCTGTTGGAAGATTATGATACCAATGAATTTACCCGGATGCTGGAAGAAACGCTGGGCGTTGAAATCAAAGTGGAAATTTATTCCGAAGCCGCCTCCAAGCTCTCGCTGCTTGTGGCCGGCAATGCGGAATTGCCCGATATCATCAACTTTTCCTTGGATGACGCCACCATCGCCAAATATGGGGCTTCCGGCATATTCCTTCCTCTGAATGATTACTTTGCCGACCCGGAACTGGCTGTCAATTTCCAAAAGCTGGATCCTGCCGTTCAGGAAACCATTTTGGGCGGAAGCCGCATGGCGGATGGAAACAACTACTCCATGCCGCTGCTGGGCGAGTATTTCCCCAATTACGTCTGCTATCATCTGATGATTAACAAGGTTTGGTTGGAAAAGCTGAATTTGGAAATTCCGAAAACCACCGAAGAATTGCGCGCAGTGCTGGAAGCCTTTGCCGCCAACGATATGAACGGAAACGGTTTGGACGATGAAATCCCCATGATGGGTTGCACGGACGGCTTTGGTTCCAATGCCACCGCGGTGCTGCTCAACAGTTTTACGAAGGCAAATCACGTCAAGAATTATTTCTATCCTGAAAACGGCGTAATCAAGGCCGCTTTCCTGGAAGACGAATTCAAGGAAGGCTTGGAATATGTGCGCGGGCTGGTAGCCGACGGACTGTTGGACGCAGCCACCTTTACCCAAACGCTGGATCAGTTTAAGGCAATCATCAACCAGGAAGACGCTGTTGTGGGCGTTATGGCCGCGGGCAATTGGGATGTTTATTTCAACAAGCCGGCCGATGCGCCAGCAACCTGGCTGAATCAATGGGATCATCCCGTGGCTTCTCAGTATGTATACATGGATTATCCCGTAGGCCCTGAGGGAGCGCAAAATATTATTTATAATCCTGCCACGCCCAACCAGCTCTTTTTCATCACCAAGGATTGCGACAATCCTGAACTGGCCTTCAAATTGGGGGATCTGGGCTATGATCCGTACAATTCTCTGATTAGCCGCCATGGCACGGAAGGCGAAAACTGGACTGCGGACCCTGAAGTATTGAAAAATTATCGCGGACCTGTTATCGACGGCGTGCAACTGGAGCCCAAATGGGTTTTGTTGAAGGATCCGTGGGGCTTTGCGCAAAATAAGCATTGGCTGCAGCAATATCCCGGGCATTTTTCAATCAATTTCAACCTCTATCGCGGCGCTTCCATTGACGCCAAGGCTTCCTATATGGAATTGGTGTATACGCTGGATTCCCATAAGGTTCCGGATGAATACATTGTGAAACTTACCTACACAGAAGAAGAGCAGGATGAGCTGTCCTTCATGAAGACGGCCATTGATGACTACGTCAAGGAGTGCATGACTGCCTTCGTCACGGGCAATATGGATATTGCCAAGGATTGGGATCGCTACATCGACGAACTCAAGGCCATGGATGTAGACCGCTACATCGAAATCGTACAGGCGGCTTACGATCGCACCAAATAATTCTTTCAAAGCCCATGGGCTTTGATTCCCGTTACGCTGAATGCGGTGGATCGCAGGAAATGTCGCATTCAGCGTTTTCTTTGCCATTCTATCGTCCGGAGGTGGTTCCATGTATTTTGTTGCAAGCCAAAGGCAGCGCAAGAAGGAAGCGCGAGCGCTGCTGAAGCATCGAATCTGCAATAGCTGGCGATTGTATGTCTTTTTGCTGTTGCCAGTCCTGTATATTCTGATATTCAAATATTACCCAATGGCCGGCTTGCAATTGGCCTTTAAGGATTTTGATTATCGTTTGGGCATTTGGAACAGTCCGTGGACAGGGCTCAAACATTTCAAACGGTTTTTGAATTCTTATCAATTCGAACGAGTGCTTTCCAACACCCTGCGGCTTTCCCTCTATAGCCTGGTTGCGGGTTTTCCTCTGCCCATTTTGTTGGCGCTGTTGCTGAACGCCATGCCCATGAAACGGTACAAAAAGGTCGTGCAAACCGTGACCTATATGCCGAATTTTATTTCCATGGTGGTCATGGTAGGCATTATTCAACAGCTTTTTAACACGCACGTGGGGATTTATGGGCAGCTTTACAAGCTGATTACAGGGACGCGCGCCCCGGATTTATTGGGCATTGCCTCCGCTTTTCCGCATCTGTATGTTTGGAGCGGTATCTGGCAAGGGTTGGGCTTTAACTCGATTATTTATGTAGCGGC
>JAQXRL010000355.1 GCA_029218505.1 Eubacteriales bacterium
CAAAAATATGGCGCTCCCGAACAGAGAAACGATCCAGAAAAGTATAACATCCCAAAGGAATACGGGGTGCGCCGGGATTTTGATGCCGCTCTTGAAAGATTACGTGGCAGACGCATCCCTGCAAGCCGGTCCGAAACGCCGCGAGGATGGATCGAACCGGGAACAGCCGGCAAGGCGGCTTCATCAGAACGCCGTCTCAAAACCGCAGCTTTGGATGCGAAGAAGCCAAATCACCGCTTTATGGGGCGCAGGCTTACCAATCCAGTTCGATGGCCAGAACGCGGTTGTATTTGGCGGTTCGTTCGCTTCTGGCGGGAGCGCCCGCCTTGAGAAAATCCGCATTGACCGCGCAGGCCAGATCCGCGATGATGCTGGATTCTGTTTCGCCGCTGCGGTGAGACATAATCAGACGATATCCGGCGCCTCGGGCAATGCGCACGGCGTCAATGGTTTCGCTGAGCGTGCCGATTTGGTTGGGTTTGAGCAAAATCGCGTTGGCGGCGCAGGCGTCAATGCCTTTTCGGAGCCTGGCTGGGTTGGTGGTGAACAGATCATCCCCCACAATCATTACGGAATCGCCCAATTGGCGGGTAATTTCCGCAAAGCCGGCAAAATCTTCCTCTCCCAGAGGATCTTCCAACGACACAATGGGATAGTTTTGCGTCAGACGCGAGAAATATTCGATCATTTCCTTGCGGCTGCGCCGTTCACCGCGCTTTGGCAGATGATATTCGCCGGCGTCTGCCCATTCGCTGGCCGCCACATCCAATGCAATTGCCATGCCCTTGCCGGGGATGCAGCCAGCGCGTCCAATGGCCAGCATCAGAAGCTCCAGGGCTTCTTCGTCGCTGCGCAAATCGGGCGCAAAGCCGCCTTCGTCCCCCAAAGCAATGGAAAGGCCTCTTTCCCGCAGGACGGACTTCAGAGCCTGATAGGTTTCCGCGCACATTCGCACGGCGTCGGCAAAGCTGGCGGCGCCTACGGGAACCAGCATGAATTCCTGAATATCCACGTTGTTGGCGGCATGCGCACCGCCGTTGAGAACATTCATCATGGGGCAAGGACAGCGCCCGCCGGAAACGCCGCCGATATATCGCCATAAGGGCATCCCCACGGCCTTGGATGCGGCCACGGCGCAGGCAAGGGAAACGGCGATGAGGGCGTTTCCGCCCAACCGGGATTTGTTGGGGGTGCCGTCCAGGGCGATGAGCGCTGCGTCAATGCCGCGTTGGTCGCGAACGTCCAGGCCGGTCAATGCGGCGCAGATTTCGCCATTGACGCCCGCTACGGCGCGTTCGACGCTTCGTCCGCCATAGGCGGAACCGCCGTCCCGCAATTCGTGCGCCTCGTGTGCGCCGGTGGAAGCGCCGGAAGGCGCGGACGCCACGCCTTCCGCGCCGCAAGTCAACGTTACCCGCGCTTCCAGGGTGGGCTGTCCGCGGGAATCCAAAATTTGTCGGGCTGCGATGGATTTTATCCTCATGCAATCATCTCCTTGGGAAAAGTATCCGCCCATGGACGCAGGATTATGTATATCGCACGGGCGTTTTGGAAGAATAACCTCCGTGGAAGGAGCTGATTTTGATGGATTTGCAGAAGAGCAAGACATGGGAAAACCTGAACAACGCCATGAATGCGGAAGCTCGGGTATGTTTTTTGTATAAGGTATACGCGGATAAGGCCCGGAAGGAAGGCAAAAACGACGTTGCAATGTTGTTCGAAAACGTGATTCGCAATGAAATGGCGCATGCGAAGATTTGGTATAATTTTCTGTATGCGAACGCGCCGGATTCCGTGGAAAACCTCACTTCGGCGGCGAAGGGCGAAAATTTCGAATGGACGCAAATGTATGCAAATTATGCGGAAACGGCGCGTCAGGAGGGGTTTGGCAATATTGCGCGATTGTTTCAGATGGTGGCTTCCGTGGAGCGCACCCACGAAGAGGAATATGACCGCTGTCTTGGAATGATTCAGGCAGGCACGGCGTTTCATAGCGATCAGGAAATTGTATGGGTGTGCACCAATTGCGGATACCAGCATACCGGAACGGACGCGCCGGCGGTATGTCCGCTGTGCTCGCATCCCCAGAGTTATTTCCAGCGCGCGAAGAATTAGCGCGGCATGTGACCATACAAAACCTCCGTTTCCGGAAAACGTCTGGAAACGGAGGTTTTGATGTCAAAGACACATGTATTCCGAAATGATTTCCGCCAGGGAATCCGCCTCTTTGGGAACATATCGGGGGGACATGGCCAGGGAAACCAGGGAAAACGGAGCGGAGCAGCGAAATTCGCGATAGTCGTGATAGACGGCAAAGGGAACTTCGGGCTCCGGACCGTGTAGGGCGGAAAACAATTGCGGAAACGGCTGGCGCAGAAGCAACGACATATGTTCCGCAGAGGAATTTTGCGCGAGCAGTTCCTCGGGAATATCCGCCCGGGAACGTGGGTTCCGCACGTTGTCCAGATGGCAGATCCAGCGAAACGCCATGGCGAAGAGCAGATAGTTCGCTTCCGTCAACTGACCTTCCCGGCGATAGCGCGACAGCGTGTCCCGGGCGGCGGGCGCCTGGCACAAAACACTGGCTTCCACATATGTGGCGCGAGGCGGGGCGATGCCCAAGTCGCTGTGGGCGTCAACATGGGTTACGTGAAACGGAGCCCGCAGCGCGCCCTGAAGAAGATGTTCCCGCCAGAAATCCAGCGCCAGATCATGGGTGGGGAAAATGCGTCCGGGAATGGGGCGCATCCTGGACAAGCCGCAGTTTTGTTCCAGGAATGCGCGCACGGCTTCTTCCGGCCAGGGAGAACAGGCCTCCCGGGCGGGGCGCTTGCCCAAGTCTGCCATGGGGCAGCAATCGGACAAAAAGAAATCCAGATCCAAATCCAAGACACATTGCGCCTGTGAAACGCTCATGCTGCGCTGTCCGTGCCGACGGGCACATAACCGGCGCTTTCCACCAAGGCCTGGCCTTCCGGGGTAACGAGCCACTGGAACAGCAGGCGTTCCGGGGCATTTTCCGGAGCGTCCTTTCGAATCACCGCGTAAAATTCCTGCCCGTAAGGATATTCTCCGGAAGCAATGGTTTCGTTGGAGGGCGCAACGCCGTTGATCTCCAGCAGCTTGATGGAATCCTGAATGTACATATTATGCACATAATAGTACACCGAATAGCCAATGGCGTTTTCCGTGTTCCGGTAGGAGGCGATTTCGTTTACCAGTTCGTCCATCAAGCCGGGACGGAGTTCCGTGGGTGCGTCGGCCATTTGCGTTCCCTGCATTACCTGGGCGCGCATCATTACCTGACTGCCGGAGTTTTCTACGCGCTGATAGGCGACAATGTCCAAATCGTTTCCGCCGACATCCTTCCAATTTGTGGTTTTCCCTGTGTAAATATCCAGGATTTGCTGATGCGTCAGGGAGGTGATCGGGTTGCCGTCGTTGATCAGGAATACCAGGGCGTCCAAGCCGATGGGTTCGATCTCCAGTTCCACGCCGTTATCCGCGGCGTAATCATAGGCGTCCTGAGATGGGGCGTACACCAGGAGAAGATCCCGGCGTCCGTCTACGAGTTCATAAAAGGCTTCTGTGGTTTTGCTGTGCTGAATGGCTTGCTTGGCTTCCTCCGGGGAAACGCCGGTGGACGCGCTCATCAGGGCATAGCTCAAGGGCAGCGTAGCGGTGGAGCCGTCCACCCGGGGATATTCCTCCGGCGTGAAGCGCGGCGTTTCCGCCATTGCGGGCAACGCCAGAAACGCCAGCGCCAAAATCCAGACAAAGAATTTTCGCATTGTGCAATCTTCCTTTCAGAAATTAATCCTGCAATTCGCTGTACACGTTGAATTGACAATACCAGTTTCCCTGTGCATCAATCATGCCGTACAATTCATCCTGTGTTACCCAGAAGCGGTTTGGAGACAGGGGAGTCAGGGAGGAATACTGAAGGGGCAGCACTTCGGCGCCGGTTTCGTCCACCAGGCCTACGCGATAGGTCTCGTAGTCCGTGTCATAATATACCTGTCCCTCGTATTCATAGGAGATGGTTTCGTATGTGGCGGCGATATACAAGCCGTGACCATTCTGCCAGCACAGTCCGGTAAGTTCCCGGAAATCCTTGCTGAGCGTGTTGCCATTCAGATCCACGATGCAGCTGGAAGCATTGGGCCATTCGCCGGAGGAGACGACAAGGGCTTGGGGAACCTCAAGGTTATAATAATATGAAGCGTTCAGATATCCCTGGCTGTCCTCCATGCGGCAAATCTGCTCGCCTTCCAGGTTATACAGGAAGGTGTTGCTGCCGGAGTAAACGCACAGCAATCCTTCGTTGGGCTGCCCGCCAAACGCATAATCGCCATCCGCACCGCGATAGGTAAAGATGGGTTGCAGCGTGTCAATGTTGAAAAACGTGACTTCAGCATCGCCCTTTTGGGCAATGATGGGGGGCTTTTCAAAGCTTGTATTGCTGCTCAAAAGGCTGAAATCCGGGTTCAACGCCCAGTTTCCCTGAACGTCGATCAGGCCGTACATGCCGTTTTCCAGGGAGGAGACGATTGCATAGCCGTTTTGGAAGGCTTCGGCATAGCCATACGCGGAATCCATGGCGAGGGTGCCGTCCGCGCGGAAATAGCGATAGATCCATGCATCGCCGCTTTCGTCATACACCAGGATGGGGGCGAGCCCCTGCGTGAATTGATACAGGCTGTATCGGTTGGCGAGATAGCCGGTTTCGGTGGCGTTTCCCGCCGCATCCAATGCGACGAGCGCGCCGGTTTCCTCCGGATAACCATATTCGTCCTTGTTGGCGGGGTCGGCCCGCACGGCCAGATACGTGCTGGAAGAAGTGGGCAAAATGACGCCATAGTTTCCGGAAAACAGGATGTTGCCCTGTTCGTCCATCAAGTCCATTGCGCCGTCCGCGCGTGCGCCGGCAACGCGGCCCGATTGGGGAAAGTGTACCAGCGTAAGATAGATATAATCCGTGAGAGATTTGCCGTTTTTGTCCATCAACGCAAGCATGTAAACGTAATCCACGCCTTCCGCGGTTCCATCCCCGGTTTCATAAGTATAGGGGACCTCAACGATGGAATCCGTTGTGGACGCGGCAAACAGCGCCCGTTCTTCCGGACAATCTTCCGGGGAAATGGAATACAACGAACTGTAATCGCCAATGCGGGTAAGCAGCGTGCCGTTTTCAGAAACCAGCAGCGTGCTGTTTTCCGTGGATACGGCCAAGGAACGTTCCGCCAGTGCCATGGGAAGAACCATCAGCACGGCCAGCGCAATGGTTAGACATACAAAAAGCTTTTTTTGCATAAAGAATGCGCCTCCGATACCATTTATTGTCGTACCTTTGACGCAGAAACAGAGAAGTTTGTTGCCGGGGACATGCGGCCCGGGGGAATTTTTCGTTTTCCGGCCCAGCGCGCATGCCGGCGAAAAGGACGAGCCGGCGCATCATTTTACCGTAATCGTGCAAACATCCCGGCGGCCATTGACGCTTTCGGCGGTGATTTCGCAGGTTCCGGCGCCCACGGCGGTAACCACCCCGTCGCTTAAGACGGTTGCTACGCTGGCATCGGAAGTTTTCCACGTTACGGAGATGTCGTCGGCATATGCCGGAACCACTTGCGCCTGAAGCGCCACGACGTCGCCGGAGGCGAGATCGGCAGAACGCGGGGAGATTTCCACCGCAACCGGGTCGATGGCGGTTAAGGAGATCATTTGCGTTTCGTATTCCAAGAAAGCGCTGCGTCCGTCTGCGCGCGTCAATCCCTCCACACGCACCTGCCAGCGCTGGTTTTGCACATAGTCTTCCAAACCCGCGGAAACAAGGTTGGGACGAAAGATCACGCACGGTCCCGCGCCATAGGCCTCGGTGCTGAGGACGGAAAATCCGTCCGGGGCGTCTTCGGAAAGATCGAAGCGGAAGGATGCTCCGGAGACAATTTCCGTGAGCGCGACGGTGATGCTGCTGGCGGCAAGGTCATAGATTTCCGGGTTGAACACGATGCACCATGGCGTATCCGGATTCATGTATTCCGCGGGAAACGCACCCTGGCCGGGCCATGGAATGCATTCCCAGGACTCCTCCGGCGCGGTTTCGTCCACGGCATACATCAGCGCGTAATTGTAACCGGAGGCGGAACGGGCCAATCCAAAGCCGGTTTCCGCCATTCGGGGATTCAGGATCCACCGCCTGTGTCCCAACAACGCCAGGTTTTCTTCGCCTTCATCCATGGCAAAACAGACGACGGCTTCCGCAAGGACGGAAGGCGTGGTCCAGTTCAGGCAGGCAATATTGCTGCGCATGGAGCCGGTATGCGCGGTGCGGTAGAAGTCCTCGGACATGCCTTGCGCCATGGGCGCGTCATGTTCCGCGCGGTCGTTGGCTGCCAGCAAAACCGCGCCGTGTTGGGCATACATGCCGTAGACATCGGAAAGCGTTACAGACTGAAGCCCCGCCAGGTAACGCAGAAAGTTGAGCTGCCCCAACGCCTCCTGTAGGCATGGGGAAGAGAGACTGCCTGGTTTGTATGGAGGCGACAGGACGGGCTCTTCATCGTAAAGGGAACCGGATTCCCGGAACAGGGCGGAATAATGCTCCCGCACTTCTTCCCGGGATCGCGCGCAGGCGGAAGGAGAGAAAAAAAACGCCGCCAACAACAGCGCCAGAAGGCGAAAACACAAATTTTTTTGCGACATAATGTCTCCTGCAAACCGTGAAAATGGACAAAAATACCCGTTACAAGAATATTCTATGCAAATATAGAAAATCCTTCAAAAAAAGGGCTTTTCAAACGCGTGGTTTTCTGTTAAAATGAATACACTAGCGAATTTCTGTCGCATAATAAACAGGGGGAATATGCTTATG
>JAQXRL010000356.1 GCA_029218505.1 Eubacteriales bacterium
TCGTAATGGGCGCAGAGCATGTCGATTCCCGGCAACTGGAAGCTGCGATAGGAACGCATGGCTTCGCCCAGGGCGGCCGTCTGGCTTTCCAGCGTCGGTTCTTCCATCATGTGACCCGTGAGCATCAGATTGTGTTCTCCGCACCATGCGCCGCACATGTCGGCAAATGCTTCCGCGAAACGCTCCGCAATGTGATCGTGATAATGATACCGAATCAGGGAGCGCTGTTCATCCGGCAATTCCCAAATCAGTTCCGGCAGTTTTTCCAGAATATCTTCGCCATACGCGGCCTGGAAGGTTTGCGGCACATCGTCGGACCAGGGCAAAATGACGTCCTTCACCGCGTCCGCAAAGCCCAGGGTGCTCTTGCGGGCAAACTGCGGCTCGTCCGTAAAGATGGCCGGCACCACACCGCCGAAATCCTCGCCTACATTCTCCAGATAGCGCTCATAGGTGACGTCGATGAAGCGTTGAATGGTGGCCTTATCCAACGTGTTGGCATAGGTCTGATTGTTGTACCACGGGTTGGGCAGATCCGTCTCCACATAGGCATACCATTTGCGGCCCGAAGCGGTTTGATCCTCCGCAATGCGCTTTGCCGAGGCGATGCATCCGTTCTCGTCCAGAATTACGTCATAGCATGCCAGCAAGTATCCGTTTTCCGAACGCCCCGTGCGCCCAGACATTTCGATGTTTTCTCCGGCCGCCGGTTCCTTGCCATATGGGCGGGCCGTAAACAGCAAATGTCTTGCGCGATACTGTTTATCCTTGGTCACCAGTCCGCCTGCCGCGCCGGAAGGCCAACGGTCCTCGTCGTACAGCCATGCCAGCATGTTTTCCCTTTTGCATTTCTCTACGCAGGCTTTGACCAAATCCATGTGTTCGTCGCTGAGGTACGGCGTGGCCATGCCCGTGCGCACATGCATATGCGCGCCGCCGAGTCCCATTTTCTTCAATACGTCCAGCTGCCACAACAGTTCGTCCTTTTTCAGCGTGCAGTTCCACGCCCAAAATGGCGCGCCGCGATATTCGCTTCCTGGATTGCGAAACAGTTCGTCGCTCAGCGACGCATCCGCGCTTCTGGGATATAACATATGCAAACAACCTCCTGTTTTCTCTTTGGGATTGACAACATTGTATCCCAGGTTGTATGATAATTACACGCCCTGTTTTTGTTTGTTTTGGGTGATTTAGGGGGGTATTTTACGATGCTGGAACATGAACTGCCCCGTCTGGCCACGCAATCCTATCTGGACGCGAACAAAATCCGCATTATGCGGATTTCTCCGTCCATGGATCGTCTGCACGGACATGAGTTTTTTGAACTGGCTTACGTCATGCACGGAAGCGCCATCCACCAGCTTGGTTCCGGCGCATCCCGCGTGTCGGAGGGAGATTATTTCATCGTGGATTTTGGCAGCTTTCACCGGTATTTGGAAACGCAGGAATTTCTGATTGTCAACTGCCTGTTCGCACCGGAATATGTGGATCGGGTATTGGTCAACTGCCCTTCCCTGTCGGCATTGCTGTCCAATGAAATGATGCGCTTCGATGCGGCGCCCATGGGTTCGCCCTCCGCAGACAGGACATATCGCGATCGTAACGGACACATCCGGCGCCTGGTGGAAGAGATGGAGCGGGAATATCAGGAACAATCTGCCGGATACCTGGAGATGATTCGTTGTCACCTGATGGAAATCCTGGTGCGCACGGTGCGTTCCGCCGCCGAAACGGAACGTTCCAAAGATCATCATCCGGCGGTGGCTGCCATGGCGCAGTCCCTCTATGAGCACTATGCCGAACCGCTCTCCCTGGAGGCGTTCAGCGCAAACCTGGGATACACGCCTCAATACCTGAGTTGCCTGTTTCACAAGGAAACCGGCATGAGTCTCAGCGCGTATTTGCAAAGACTGCGCGTGGAAAAAAGCTGCCGCATGCTGGCGGAAACGCGTTTGGGCGTGTCAAAAATCGCGCAAGAAGTAGGTTATTGCGATCTCAAGCATTTTAACGCAGTATTCAAGCGCTATATGGGGCTTACGCCCAGAGAGTTTCGCGCCAGATCGGCGGCAACGTAACGGCGCTACCCGCGGGTCACAAAGTGCCGCGGCCCTTCGTCCATGCAATAGACGGCTTCCTTGACAAATTCCGGATAGAGGATCATGTCCTTCAGAGATGACAGCGGCGCCCAACCCACCACCACGCCGCCGTTGTCCCGCTGCGGAACAAACGACCCGGGCGGCGGAAGCAGATCCGCGTTTGCCACGTCAATTTTGAAATAAAACGCGATTGTGTGGGTCAGACGCCCGTTCCACGTCCAGAAGCATTCCTCCGACCACAGCATGCGCGGCCGGAGAATCTCCAGACCCAATTCTTCCCGGTATTCCCTCGCCAGGGCCTGCGCGGCCTCCTCTCCCACCTGCACATGTCCGCCCGGCAGCGCGTATTCGTCCCCGAAACGTTCCCTCTGTACCAGCAGGCATCCATCCCGCACCAGCACGCCTGCCACCCGGAAATTGCACAAAGTCTTTGCTCCATCGTCCGGAAACAACCAATCCTTCGCCATGACCTCTCCTCTTTCTCTTTTGCAAAACGACGAAGGGCGAAGCACGCCGCTGCCGCGGCTCTCCGCCCTGGAAAACCTTATTCCGCGATTTGTTTTTTCACCATTTCTACAATTTCGTTCACCACGGTTTGGATCAGCGCAAGATCGAGTCCTTCGGCCATAATGCGAATCAATGGCTCCGTGCCGGA
>JAQXRL010000357.1 GCA_029218505.1 Eubacteriales bacterium
AGCGATTCTAAGCTGGAATATGACAGCCTTGCTCCCATTGCCGCAGAAGGCTACACCGCGCAGATTCTTGCAAACAATCCCAACCGCGCAAACCGCAACGGCTTTGTCATCACCACCGCTTGCGAGGATCCCAATATCGCCCTGAAGTTCTTCGATTACATCAGCAGCCAAGAATTTGCCCGCTTCGTATATCGCGGCGAAGAAAACCTGCTGTGGTATCTGGACGACGCCGGCAACATGATCGCCAAGGAGCCCACGGACGAAGAGCTTACCGCTTTCGGTTACAGCGATTATGTCGGCAACCACAACGATACCACGCTGATGAACACCTTCGGCTATAACAACTATTACCCGCTGCTGATCAATTTCCTGACCGCAGATCGCAGCAACCCCACGGCAAATATCTCTGTTCGCGTACTGGGCGTAGACAAGACGCTGCCGTATTTGAGCAAGACCATGAGCCAGGCGATCGTAACGGCAGAAGCGCAGGAAGAGTTGGACTTCAACACCGACGGCCTGACCACCATGATTAATGCATTCATTGCAGACAGCATCATGAACGGCGTGACCGACGAATCGTGGAACGCGTATATCGCCAATCTGAAGACCTACGGATACGATTTCTACATCGAGTGGTACAGCAACTACTACAACGGAACGCTGTAATTCAAAAACGCTTGCGGTGCGCGGCAGACAGGATTGCCTACCGCGCACCTGTATGGAGGCCGCTATGCGCACATTTCTTGGAATTGATGCGGGAACGCAGGGGACAAAGGTTGCCCTAATCGACGAAAACGGCGCATTGCTTCGGGAAGCGGATGCGCCCACGAGGCTGGCGTACGCGCCGGACGGCGCGATTACCCAGGATCCGGAAGAGATGCTCGCGTCCGTGGTACAAGCGGTTGCAAAGCTTCAGGCAACGTGTTGCGATGGGATTGCCATCAGCGCGCAGATGGCGGGCGTTGTCGGCGTCAACGCAAATGGCGAAGCGGCCATGCCCTATGATTCGTGGCTGGATCAGCGCTGCGAATGCGTGCTGGATCACCTGAAACCAATGGAGAAAGAGCTGATGGACGCGTCCGGCGGCCAATTGATGAGTGCCTGCGGCGCAAAAATCCTCTGGTGGACCAAACAGGGCAACACATATCGGAACCTTCGCTATGTGACGGCCAATGCATATCTTGCCATGCGGCTGACGGGAAGCAGCTGCGCCTATGTGGATGCCACACATTTGCATTTTATGCTCTTTGCCGACCAACGCAGGCAATGTTGGAATACAAACGCAATGGAACAGACGGGAATTCCGCAATCCGTCTTTCCGGAAATATGCTCTTCCCAGGAAAAAATTGGAACGCTTTCGGCAGAAATGGCGTCTAAAATGGGGCTTTTTGCAGGAATTCCCGTGTATGCAGGCTGCGGCGATACGGCGGCAGGCATTTTCGGCGCGGGCGTGACGGAACTGGGACAAGCCGCGGATATTGCCGGAACGGCCTCCGTGCTGGCAATGGTTCGGGGAGATTTTCGTCCGGACATCGAAAAGAAAATGCTGCTTACGATGAAGAATGTTGCAGGAGAAGGATATGTGCAGCTGGCATATGTCGGCGGCGGCGGACTGTGTTTGCGGTGGTTTCGGGATTTGATGGGAAAATCGTATGCCGAACTGGATGCGCTTGCGGCCAGCGTGCCGCCCGGAAGCGGGCCGCTGTTCTCCCCGCATTTTGCAGGGCGGGCATGCCCTGCCGATGCCAATGCGTCTGGAATGTTCCATGGATTGAAATGGACGCATCAGGCGGGCCATTTGTATAGAAGCATTTTGGAAGCCATTGGATATGAATACGAGATATATCGTCGTGCGGCGGGCTTTCACGGCGTCATTACGGCAGTAGGCGGAGGGACAAATTCCCGATTGTTTTCCGAAATTAAGGCAAACGCGACGGGCCAACGCTATTGCGTATGCGCGCTGAAGGATACCGGCGCCTATGGCGCGGCGCTGTTGGCGCGGCTGGCGGCAACGGGAAGCATGCCTGCTCATGCGATCCAGGGACAAGAAGTCTTGCCGAACGACGGCATCC
>JAQXRL010000358.1 GCA_029218505.1 Eubacteriales bacterium
GACGAGGTGGATTCCACCAACACGCGCGCCAAAGCGCTGGCGGCCCAGGGAGCGCCGGAGGGTACCCTGGTAATTGCGGATTGTCAAAGGGAAGGGCGCGGGCGCTTTGGCAGGCGATTCCATTCCCCCAAGGGCAGCGGGCTATACATGAGCCTGGTGCTGCGGCCAAGACTTCCGGCGGAACAGGCCGTTCGCGTCACGGTGATCGCGGCGGTGGCGGCAGCCCAGGCGGTGGAGGACATGGCGGGCGGAAGCGTGGAGATCAAATGGGTAAACGATCTGTTTGCGGGCGGAAAGAAGCTGTGCGGGATTCTGACCGAGGCAGGCATGGACTTCGAAAGCGGGCAGCTGGAATATTGCGTGGTGGGGATTGGAATCAATGTAAACAAGGAGGCATATCCCCAGGAAATTGCCGAAATCGCCACGTCCATTCAGGAACAATGGGGGATGCCTGTATCCCGGTGTCAGTTGGCGGCGAAGATCGTGAACCGAATAGAAGAAATGATGGAGGAACCGATGAACGAGAAGATCATGGAAGAATACCGTCGCCGATCCAACGTATTGGGGCGTTTGGTGACAGTGTCCCGCGGGGATCAGCGCTTTGATGCCCTGGCCATGCGCATCGACGATGATGGCGGGTTGGTGGTTAGGACGGAGGACGGAGATACGACGCTCCGTTCAGGCGAGGTTAGCCTGAAGGTGAAGCCATGAATGTGCGCAAGTTGTGCGTCAGCGCCTTGATGACGGCGTTGCTTTGCGTGGCAGCTCCCTTCACCATTCCTGTAGAACCGATTCCGTTATCCCTGGCGACGTTGTTTGTCTATTTGGCGGGGGCGTTGCTGGGCGCAAGAGACGGCTGCATGGCGGTGGCGGCGTACTTGTTGCTGGGCATTGCGGGACTTCCGGTGTTCACGAATTTCGCAGGCGGTCTATCGAAACTGGCGGGGCCCACAGGCGGTTATCTGGTGGGATATTTGCCCTGCGTGCTGCTGACGGGCTTGGCATGGGAAAAGTTCGGCGGAAAAATTGCCGCGGATGCAATCGGCATGGTGCTGGGAACGGCGGTGTTGTATGCTTTTGGCACGATGTGGTATTGCATGATGTCGCAAACACCATTTGTGGCGGCACTGTCCGTGTGCGTTTTGCCGTTTTTGCCTGGGGACGCCATCAAGATCGTGGCGGCGTGCGCGGCGGCGAGACCGTTGCGCAAGGCGGTGAGAGCGGCGACGCGAAAACGGGACACATGAGAGACGAGGGCGCATGCGCGCCCTTTCGTCTGTTGCGGCATGCAAAATGGGAAGAGACGGCGTGTGCGTCTCTTCCGGCCTTTTTGGAGAGCAAACGCAGCGGTTGCGGAGGAAAAGGCGTTCCCATTCCGGTTTCCGCCCGGAAATTTCTCCGAAGCGCAGCAGACAGGACTTTCCGCGTTCAAAAACGCAGTTTCCGACGCACTGGAGGGCGCATGCGCGCCCTTTTTTGGTGCGGAAAACGTCTTTGCCGCGGGGAAACAGGTTTGACAGATTTGCAGCAATGCATTATAATAAATCGGATATTGCAAAATGGGGATGGCTTTCCGTATGTATGAGCGCTATGTGAAGCGATGTTTGGACGTGATGTTTGCGGCGGTTGCCCTGGTGGTGTTTTCGCCGGTGTTTTTGATCGCAGCCATTGCGATTAAGTTGGATTCGCCCGGCAAGGTTTTTTTTGTTCAGCAACGGGTAGGAAAGGGAAAACGCCTGTTTCGGATCTATAAATTTCGCACGATGCGCAGCGATGCGCCCAAAAATTTGGCCACGCATTTGTTTTCCGAATCCGCTTCCTATGTGACTTCCGTAGGGTCTTTCTTGCGGCGCAGCAGCATGGATGAGTTGCCGCAACTGGTGAACATTCTCAAAGGAGATATGGCGCTGGTAGGGCCAAGGCCGGCACTGTGGAACCAAGATGATTTGATCGCCGCCCGGGAAGAGCAGATCCGTACCGACGGCAAAACGGCGAATGATGTGCGGCCGGGATTGACCGGATGGGCGCAGATCAATGGCCGGGATGAATTGGACATTGCGGAAAAAGCGCGATACGATGGCGAATACATAAATAAGATGAGCTTCTGGTTCGACTTGCGTTGCCTGTTGGGGACGTTTTTGCCGGTAATTCGCGCAAAAGGTTTTTCGGATGGCGGACATAGCGGCAAATAAGAATTTGCAAAAAATTCTTCGGGAAAGTTGGAACGAAAGATTTTCAACATGCGTCTGATGCAAAGAGGAGTGATTCAGTTGAAGCGTTTTTTGCTGGCGCCGGATTCCTTTAAGGGTACCATGAACTCGGAAGAGGTATGCCGGATTGTTGCAGATGCGATTCTCAACCATATTCCCGACGCAGAAATCCAAACGATTCCCATGGCGGATGGCGGAGAGGGAATGACAGAAGCGTATCTCCGGCTGTTCGGCGGGGAACGGGAGCGCTGTCGGGTGAGCGGACCGTTGGGCGAAGAAATGGATGTTTATTACGGCTTGTTGCCCGACGGGAGCGCCGTGGCGGAAATGGCAATTTGCGCGGGCCTTCCCTTGATGGAAGGAAAACTGGACCCCATGCATGCCACAACCAAAGGCGTTGGAGACTTGATTCTGTGCGCCCAGCGTCGGGGAATTCGCCGGTTGTTGTTGGGTTTGGGCGGAAGCGCGACAAACGATGGCGGCATCGGCATGGCGGGCGCGTTGGGATATCGTTTTTTCGACGCAGAGGGAGTGACTGTGGAGCCGGTTGCCTGCAATATGGGCAAAATTGCCCGAATCGTTCCTCCGGAATGCATGCCGGAAATGGAGGTGCGCGCAGCCTGCGATGTGGATAATCCTCTTTGCGGGGAAAACGGCGCTTCTTCTGTCTTTGGGCCGCAAAAAGGCGCATCCGGGGAAGATGTGGCGGCGCTGGACGCAGGGCTGAAAAATCTGGCGGCCGTGATCCGGCGGGATTTGGGCGTAGACGTGGAAACCGTTCCCGGCGCCGGCGCAGCCGGTGGGCTGGGCGCAGGCATCATGGCGTTTTTGCGCGGCAAGCTCATGCCCGGGGTGGAGCTCTTGCTGGACGCAGCGGAGTTTGACGAAAAGGTGGCCCAGTGCGATTTGGTCATTACGGGCGAGGGCCGCATGGACGGGCAGTCTGTCCGCGGAAAAGTGCC
Organism: Eubacteriales bacterium; assembly: GCA_029218505.1. GTDB lineage: Bacteria > Bacillota > Clostridia > Christensenellales > Aristaeellaceae > SUG1456. The sequence continues at coordinate 3,173 of JAQXRL010000358.1, forward strand.
TGTGGGTGTGGCACGCCGTGCGCGGGCTGCGGGCGTTCCTTGCGTGGCGCTGTGCGGTTCCTTGGGAGACGGCGCGGAGGCGGTATATCCCGAAGGAATTACTGCGGCGTTTGCCGCCGTTCGAGGATGCCAGGATTTTGAGACGGTCAAGCACACTTGCCGGGAGGACATGCGCGTGCTGGCAGACTCCGTAATCCGATTGATTTTGGCGTTTGCGAATGCGCCGGATACCGATGGCGTAGACTGGCTTGTGTAACCGTGATTCCAGCGAATACCGGTTGCGGAAGTTGGGACGCTGTGTTATGCTGTATATGCGATCATTTTTCAGAAAGGATTGTCGTGCTATGAAAAAGTTTTTATCCGTTTTGATTGTGCTGGTGCTGCTGATCGCGGCTGCATTTGCGGAACCTGCACCGGAAACGACGGCGCCGGCGGAAACGGAGCCGGAAGCCACGGACATGGTGGAAGAAACGCCTCAGCCTCAGCAGGCGGCAGGCACGATGGAAGATCCCATTTTGGTGGGAGACGCATACTCTTTTGAAACAGAAATTCTTGCGGATGGTACCGCGCGCCTGAATGCCGCCGATGCGGATTTTGGAACGGTGAAACTGACGGTAACGCTGATGGATTCGTTGGAACCGGAATACTATGCCGAAAACTATGCCACAACCTACAAACTCACCGGAACAGAGGCATGCGCGGTATTGCAGGTTCGTTTTGACGAAACAACCGGTGCGTCTTCCGTGATTCCGCAGGATGTCATTCTGGTGCGGGTGGCCGATGAAAACGGCGCCATTGCAGACGGATATCAGATGATGGATGCGGAAATTGGCGGAAACTACGATGTCGCCGTGCAACTGGGCACGGCAGGAACGCTGTACAAGCGTTACGAATATCATCCGGACAGCCCCGCGAAGTATTTGGTGTTGACCACATATCAGGGCGGGAAGGCGACGGATGTGTACTTCCGGCTGGAGCGCCCGGTTGTGTATGAAACATTGCAGCGTGGCAGCCGTTCCGATGCCGTGAAGGCGTTGCAGGAAAAACTGGTGGAGAAGGGATATCTCACGGGAACCGCAGACGGTGTGTTTGGCGCGAAGACGGAAGCCGCCGTGAAGTCCGCTCAGGAAGCTGCCGCCATGGAGCAGACCGGGATTGCGGACAACGATTTCCAGCACTACCTCTACGACGAATAAACGCCAGACTTCAAGGCGTCTCTCTGAAGAATCGGAGAGACGCTTTTTTGTCCGCCGAAAAGGCGCACCCTCCGGTTGAACGAAGGGCCATGAAGAAAAACTTTCGCAAAAGGCATGGAACCACACCGCAGATGTGAATCCACTGAAAATCGGGAGGGAGCGATATTGTGTAGGACGCATCCCCGAAAAGGGGATAGGCAAAGCGTGTGATGGACGATGATCCCGTTGCCCGCTGAAAAGGACAACCGCAGGCGAAGAGCGCCATGGGACCTGGTCAAACCTCCCGTTCAACGGGCGGTTGTGAATTTTGGAAACGAAAAGAGGATCGCGCCGACAGAATCCTTCTGAAAGCGCTGCTCTTCGGAACGCGTCTTTGCAGAAGTCGCATTTGGCGGCGATACAAAATTCCGGCAACGATGAAGGAACTCAGCCATGCTGCAGGAGAGGCGAAGCAAATGCCCGTGCTCGGCTGCCACAGAGGGACAGAAACCATCGTCAGGCGCACCAGGGATTCCAGGGCGATGCTGGCCGCGGATAAACCCGGCTTGCCCAAACCTTGCAGTGCGTTGCGCAGCATGGAGGATCCCATGAACAGCGGGATAAAGGCGGCGTTGATGAACAGGTATCGCGTAAGCAGCGCGGAGGATTGCCCGCCCAAAAACAATCCCGCAAAGCGCCGTCCCAGGAGCATCAGGAAGCCGAGGGATATGCCATACCAGACGAACAGCATGTTTCCGGCATTGCGCATGCCCATGTGAATGCGATCGTACCGGCCGGCGCCCAGGTTTTGCCCGGCATACACTTCGATGGCCGCGCCCAGCGCGGATGTGGGAACGCTGGCAAAGCACAGCGCCCGTTCTGCCGCGGAGATGCCCGCCACATCCGCCGAACCCAAGGCGTTTACCGCGCTTTGGAAGGCCATGGCGCCCAAGGCCGCGACGATGCTTTGCAGGCCGACGGGAAGACCGCATCCAACAAGGCGTAGCAGCAGAGCGCGGCCCGGCGGCGCGAAGCGAGCCCTGCGTTCCTGCATACTGCGCAGCAGCGCGATCCAGGCGGGAATGGCGGAGGACAGACTCGCCAGCGCGGATGCGAGCGCTGCGCCCGGCAATCCCATGGGAGCAACCAAGATTCGCGTGAGCAATATTTCCAGGGAAAAGGACAGGGCTTGAAAGCGCAAAGCCATGGCGCTGAAACCTTTGGCGCGCATCAGGGCGCAGGGCAGCATGAACGCCATGGCGGCGGGCATTCCCGCGACCAGATTGACGCGCATGTAGCGCAATGCAGGAACGAAGGTATCCGAAGGCGTGCGGCACAACGTCAGCAATGCTGGCGCAAACACAAAACCGGCGCAGGAGAACAGCGTGCACAGCGTGGCGCACAGGGCTGTTGCGCCGGTGGTAAGCGCGCAAAAGCGCGTTTCATCGCCTGCACCGGCCAATTGCACGGCAGGAATCATAAAGCCAGAGCACATACCAAACAGAAAACCCGTCATCAAAAGCATTGCGGGCACGGCGGAAGCCATGGCGGAAAAGGCGCCAACTCCGGCAAAGCGGCTGATGAGCAAACTTTCTACCAGGCCAGCCAGTTGGGAAAATGCTGCGCCGGCCAGCACGGGCAGCGCAAAGGCCATCAACTTTTTGGAAGAATTGCCTTCCGTCATGGGCGTCACCTCCCCGGGCAGTGTATGCAGGGAAAGCACGGAGAAGACGAAGAAACGAGAGAACGAAAAGAACGCAAGCCTCCTCTTTGAGAAGAAAGGGCTTGCGTTTCAGCTTGTCAAAAAGGTTCCTGACAAGCTGGTGGTCGGAGGAGCAGGCGTTCCTGCCGCGACCACCCTGGCCAGACTTTGCGGAAATCCTGCGAATTCCGGTCGCAGCATCTGCAAGGAAGCGATTTTTTTTCGAAAAATCCGCTCCGTGGCCGCCATGCACGCCGCCGACCACGATTACAGCGCAAAAACCGCCGTAGCCCTCTCCCCCCGCCTCGGGGGGGGGGTTCGACAGACAAGAACGCAAGCCCCTTCTTTGAGAAGAAAGGGCTTGCGTTTTCAAAAGAGTTGCGCAGGACGGTCTGAAAAACGAAAGCGGATTTGTGAAGGAAAATGAGGATTTTCCCGCCCGTCCTTCTCGGAAAAAGGACTTTCGCGCGCCGGCTTCTGCATCTTTACGGAAGTGTGTGGGTTTCCTCAACGTGCGAGTTTTGACAGCTTTCCAAAATTACGCGGGGCAAGTCCTTGCGCTTGGGATAGGCGAGGGAATGAAGATAGCGGTTGTTTCGAAAAACCACGCCGTCGCAGAAGCGCATGTGCAGGGTTGCGTCGCTGAAACAAAGGAAGGTATTGTTCTCGACGGTGATA
>JAQXRL010000359.1 GCA_029218505.1 Eubacteriales bacterium
CGCGCTTCAAGCAGTGGCTGGATGAACTCTGGAACCCCCGGCAGAATCCGCAGCTCAACCCCATGGTCGCCGGTCAGAACCGCGGCAGGCGTGAGCATCTGGACTGCCTGCTCTGCGGTCAGCGTGGGGATCTGGGCGGCATGCCGCCCATACCCGGTATGCCGGAGATCCACCCGGGCATGATGCTGGGCGATCTGCTGGACCGCAAGCCCGGCGCGCTGGAGATCCTCCGGGAGTATCTGCCCACGCTGCGCGGCCTGCGGATCACGGACGCGGCCCGCAAGGTCACGCTCAGAGCCTGGATGGCCTACGACGGCCTGCGGGTAGGCAATCCCATGATGGGTCCCGACTCCCCGGAGGCGGAAGCCTGTATGGAGCGTCTGCGCGCCCTGTAACGGCCTGAAAAAGCCCCTGCAGTTCCGAAAACGCGGAACTGCAGGGGCTTTTTGCGTGAAATCAGAAATTCATCTTCGGGACGAAGGGATTGTAGTGCATGGCCTTGTGGCAGGCGGACAGCTCACGGTCGAAGTCGACCTTGACCTGACAGGTTTCGTCAAAGACCATGGTCGCGCCGGCCTCCGCCGTCCATTCGGGCCAGTGGAGGGGCAGCAGGGCGTTGTTGGGATCGCCGGTGCGGGCGAAGTTGACCCAGGCGCTGCACATCTGATCCTCCAGCCGGTCGGACACGCCGGGCTTGTTGCAGATGGCGACCTTGTCCGTGTTGTGGAACACGAAGGGAATCTCGGAGCAGTGCCACGCGGAGCGGCCGCCCATGTAGGGGAACTCAAAGGCGAAGACGTAGTTATAGGTTGCCGCGCAGCCGGATCTGGCGCGCAGGTCCATGTACTCAATGGTGGAGGGGCGGTAGGCGTCATCCACAAAGACGGCGTCGATGATGTTCTTGTCAGGCCATGCTTTGGCAAAGAGGGCGATCAGCCGATCGACATCTTCGGCACTGGCATCGGGGAAGGACTTGTGCACGAAGTCGACGCGCGCCTCGGCGCTGAGCTCGTGCTTGGCGGCCGGTGCGCCGAAGCCCATCTCGGCGATATTGGAGCCGAGCATCATGGGAATCTGTTTGCCGTGCTCCGTGAAGCCGTCCATCAGGGCATGACCCACAAACCAGTCGTTGACGATGGGGCCCCAGCCGAAGGTGTTGACGCCCTCGCGGCCCAGCTCGGCGACGTATTGCAGCAGCTGCTCCACGGGCATGGAAGCCAGCACCTCGACGTCCTCGGTGCCCGCCTTGCGGAACAGACCCTGCAGGACCTTCTGGGAGAAGGATTTGTCCACCAGACGGTCTGCCACGGAGCGCAGACCGGACTCGACGATGACCTTGTGGAACAGACCGTCCGCCGCCGGAATCTGCATCAGGGTGGAGACCTTGCCGCCGCCGCCGGACTGACCGAAGATGGTCACGTTCTCCGGGTCGCCGCCAAAGTTCGCAATGTTATCGTGGATCCACTGCAGTGCCGCCACCAGGTCGGCCATGCCGCAGTTGCCGGAGTTCCGGTATTTCTCGCCATAGTCAGACAGGTCCAGGAAGCCCAGAACGTTCAGACGGTGGTTGATGGACACGACCACCACGTCGCCGTACTCGGACAGATTGACACCGTCGTAGGCCACCATCTCGATGGCCGAGCCGGAGGCATAGCCGCCGCCGTGCATCCAGACCATGACGGGCTTCTTCGCCGCCGGGTCGAGGGACTGGGACCAGATGTTGAGATTCAGGCAGTCCTCGCTCTTGGGCCAGAAGCGGTGCGGCACCGTCAGGTCGCCATTGGGGGAATCCGGCGAGCCGGGGTAGGTGATGTAGCCATAGGACATGGCGTCCCGGACGCCCTCCCAGGGCTCCACCGGCGTGGGCTGCTGCCAGCGTTTGCACTCGGCATATTTGACACCGAGGAAATGATAGGTCGTGCCCAGCCGATAGCCGTGGAGCTTACCGGCTTTCGTTTCGACGACGGGCTCCGTCGCGGTGCAGAAAAATTCTTTTGCCATGCTGCGATCCTCCTGATTGCTGGTTTTGTTTGTTGCTTACAGTATATTGGACCCCGCACGGCCTGTCAATTGTCAAATCGGGACAGGAAAGCCCCGCGAATACGCAAATTTGCGCATCAGCGGGGGAGATGCCTGTCATTTGCTCTGATTGCCCAGAATGCTTAAAGCAGAGCATCACTTTACTGCAATGGGATGCTTTTTCTCTCAAGAATACACCTCCAAACAATGAATGCTTGGAACAGGAGACAGCCAAAGCCAACTCCTGTTCCAGACAATTACTGCCCGACGCATCATTGCGCAGATGTCTGCAATCCATCCGCGCAGCAAAGCGTCTCAATCTCCGCGGCGAAATAGGAGCTGATCCAGCAACTTCAATGCTCCATAAGGAAGTTACCAAACCGCATGATAAAAAGGAGGAAATCGTATGCTACACCCCGCAGAAAAGTATTGCCGGAACTTCGCCATTAAACAGAGCACAATTGCCGTAAAAATTGCCGTGAGTTTACATGCTTTTTTGCTGATGTACTTCACTTATTACCCTCCGTTCGTTTTCAAAAAAATCTTCAAAACCTTTCCTTCTACATACAAGGTTTCGCGATCATCTGTGCATGTATAGACTATTCCATCACGGGAAAAGATGTCGTTCGTCTGTCCGTGGTCATTTGGTATCCCGTGAACCACCTCAACCACTTTACCCGATTCAACAAAGCCATCTGGTAATTCAGTGGGCAAGCCGTCAGATGTGTCTGCCGCAATATACAATTCACCGTTCCAATACAAGAGTTCTTTGGTGCCAAGCACTGTCGTGAATGGCTCAAAGCTTGTTTTATCAACATCGGATACATACACAACATCAGGTTTTTTCGCACTTGAATACACAATCTCATATTCTTCTTCAATATGATCTACATACAGAAACCCGCATGGTTCAAATTCTGCTGGAATTTCCGACAATGAACGCGCCCCGATAGAATAAAAAATTTGGTTGTCATATTCAAATGCTGGAATGTGGGTGCTGTCACACCACTCGAGCTGTTCATAGGGGATCACTTCTATCGGTGTGTTGGTATCATCCGTATCCGCACAGGATGTGGAGGCAGCGACGATGCACATCAGCATAAAAAAGAAAACTATGATTTTCCCTTTTGCGATACCCAACGTATGTACCTCCTACAATAAAGTTATGTATTTATCGCATCCCGCGCACTATTTAGCTGTTTCCTGCAGGCACTTTAGCACGCGGTCCTGAATCTGTGCGGCAACGGTCTCGATGGAGATGGGATCTTTGGTTTCGTTGAAGTATGCCGTCGCTTCTTCTATAATGATGTTGTAGATATCATCATTTCTGAACGCACAACGATTTATGTTCTCCAAAAGATTCCGGAAGTAATCAACGGACTCCTGCGTCATACATGGATATGGCGCTTCTTCCTCCCCGACTGTCCACCCATAAAACAACGCATCAGGATTGTCATTGGAAATAGTGGCTCTGCGGAATTGTTCCTCCATTCGATCACGCCGCATAGAGAAACCGGTTAGGCGCTCCTGTGTCTCGTCCTCCATTAGTGACATCAGAAAATCCCAACACAATTCCGGGTGCTCTGTTGTGGCGGAAATGCCATAAGCGTTGAGAGCCATTACCACAGGTCCTCCAGCGTCCTCCGCTGGCATTCCTGCAACAATAATTGTATCATCAGTGGACACGGTCAGGTCGTAATATTGGTTAAAGTCATATATCCACCCGCACGAAAGCGGCGCTTCATAATTGGAATCCGTTGTAAATCCGCCTATGAAATTCAGCCACTGATAAAAGCCTTCATTGGTAAAATCACATGTGCTATTCTCCAGATCAATGTATGGAAACAGACCATATTGGATCATATACCCCAGAACCAGCGACCTGTTGTTCACCAATAAATTGCGTGGACCGCCGTATTGGTCTGCTAAGGTTGTAAACTCATCAATTGTCCAACCGGTTCGATCTCCAATAACGCTCTCCGCACCATAAGTACCCGCAATATTAAAGGTTGGAACAAATTCATACAGGCAGCCATTCTTTTCAAACAAACTCCAAAGATTCATATAGTAAGTTTCTCTTTTGAAGTTTGCATCATTATCCATGTAAGTGTACAAGTCCGCCAAGACCCCTGCGTTCGTCAACCCCATAGTATTGAGTCCATCCAACACGTATAAATCAAACTC
>JAQXRL010000360.1 GCA_029218505.1 Eubacteriales bacterium
CCGCCATTCAAGGCGCCATTGTGATTGCCGCCTCCATATTTGGCAGCGCATGGCTGTTGGAGAAGCATGTCAGCCTATAGAATCGTTCCCGCGCCATCCGTTGCGAAACGGACGGCGCGTTTTTTTGTTCGCCGAACAGGCAAGATACCCCCCAGTTCCACTGGGGATGGAGAAGAAATCGCTTTCGCAAAAGACATGGGCCACATGGACGATGCAGTTCCAATTAGCTGGCGTAATTGTACAAATGCGAACAGAACGCAATTTGAATCCCCGGAAAGGGGATTTGCGAAGCATAGCGTGTGGTTGATCATCATCTCGATGCCCTCTTTCGAGGGCCACCACAGGAGTTCAGCCCTGATAGGGCTTGGTCAAACCACCCGTTCTACGGGTGGTTCAGACCGCTGATAAACCCCGCAAACGCAAAAATTTCTGCTGAACGATTTCACTCGGCAGAATTTTTTGCTTCCTTTGTCAGCTGCACTTGCACTCTGCGGTCACTTACGTCCATGTAAGTTCCCTTGATTGCAAGTTTGCTTCCTCGTCTTGCAGGGTTTTGCAGCGTCTGGCAAAGTGATGACTTTGTCAACGCTTTGAACCACCCGTTCTACGGGTGGTTATGACTTGTTGCGGGAATGTCAGAGCTTGGCTTCCCGGAGCGCCCGGGAGAGGGAAGCCCCTTCGTTTTCCAGAAAGCTGCTCCAGCGCACATATTGATCCCCGAGACAAAAATCCCGCACGCCCAGATCCATGTAAGATTCCAGACTGTCCAGAGAAGCAATTTCGCAGCGGGGGCGCACGCCATGCTTCAACGCAACCTGAATCATATACCGTTCGGCTTCACGGCACTCTTCCATGTGATCCTTGCGGTTGAAGCCGCAGCTCATCGAATAATCAGACGGGCCGAATTGAACCATATCCACGCCGGGCACGGAGCAGATGGCTTCAAGATCCTCCAGCGCTTCTTTTTTTTCAATCATGAACAACAGGACGACATCCCGCAGCCGTTGGGCATGCTCCATCTGGGGAATGCGGACCCGGCAGCCGGTGTATCGGCGGTTGGGAAAGCCAAAACGTCCGCCATCTTCAGGGGTGTCCGGCCGCATCAGCCGAACGGTTTCACGAACCTCCTCCGCGCAATGGTGGTCGGCGAAGTTGATGGCCTGAAAGCCTGCGGCCACGGCACGCTGCGCAACGTATGCGCGATTTTGGAAGTCAACCTTGATCATCATACTCATGTCGTACAGCTCTCCGGCTCTGGCCAGGTTTTCCAGGTCTGCCTGGGAAAACGGCGCGTATTCTCCGGCGAATTCCACGTAGTCAAAATTTCCGGATACGCCCACGGCCTCCGTGAAGATGGGTTCCGCGCTGATCAATCGCGTGGCGCGGCTGCAGGCTCCCTGGCGCAGGATTTCCCGCAGCTTGTTTTTGGTCATCATGATGCTTGCCTCCTAATCGACGTGCGATGGGTTTTGATTGCGGGTGCGCAAAATCAAACGGCGTGCCTTGATTTTGGTTGCAACCATAATATCACAGTTTCTTATAAGAATCAACGTGACATTGGGGCTTCACAAAAATACGCCTTTCATGTATAATAGATGGGAAGCTCTTGAAACGGCGGAAGGAGGCCAATCATGGATTCGCTCAAGGAAAAAAAGGCGTTTATTTGCGACATGGACGGCGTGATCTATCATGGTAATTTGCTGTTGAAGGGTGCTCGGGAATTTTTGGCATGGCTGGAGGAAACGGGAAAAGAATATATTTTTCTCACCAATTCTTCGGAGCGTTCTCCCCGGGAACTGCGCCAAAAACTGTTGCGGCTGGGATTGGACGTAGCAGAGGAGCATTTTTACACCAGCGCGCTGGCCACAGCTGCCTATTTGAAAAATCAATGCCCTGGCGGAAGCGTGTATGTCATTGGAGAACCGGGCTTGGTAGGCGCGCTGTATGAAGCGGGATTGACCATGAATGATGTCAATCCGGATTACGTGGTGGTGGGCGAAACCGGCGGCTACAGCTATGAGAAAATACTCAAAGCGGTGCATCTGGTGCGCAATGGCGCCAAACTCATTGGCACAAATCCAGACCTGACCGGCCCCATTGAGAACGGCATTGCCCCGGCGACCAGGGCGTTGATTGCGCCCATTGAGCTGACGACAGGCCGCGCGGCGTATTTCATTGGCAAGCCGAATCCCCTGATGATGCGGCATGCGCAGCGCCGGCTGGGTACGCATCGCAGCGAAACCGTCATTGTTGGCGATCGCATGGACACGGACATTATTGCCGGAATCGAATCTGAAATGGACACCATCCTGGTGCTTTCCGGCGTGACCAGCCGGGAAATCGCCGCCACATATCCGTATCAGCCGCATTACATCCTGGATGGCGTCGGACAGATTCCCGCCCTGTGCCAGGCGGAAGGTTGATTTGCGGAACGTTTTGTGATATAATACAGCACAGGAACTTGGGGAGCAACTCCGCATGAACGGCTGGTTTTCGAACGAGACAGCCGCTGCGGGAAAACAAAGGCATGGGATGCATCGTGTGCCAACGGCATCCTGTCCTGCGTCAGCCCCGGAATGGGGTTTGTTCTTTCCGGTTTTTGCTCCGGGAAACAGGATTTTTCAAGCGGAAGGGTCAGGCGCGGCCAACGTGTCTGCGCGAAAGCGAGGAAACGAATGACGGATCTGGTGCGCAATTGTGCCGGTGGCATCGTGTTTTGCAAGGACAGGGTGTTCTTGCTGATGAGCGACAGGGGCGAATGGGTCATGCCCAAGGGCGTAATTCGGGATGGCAATCGTTCCAACGAGGTTGCGCTTTGGCGCGTGGAAGATGAGGCAGGAATCCAGGCGGAAATTGTCGGCATTGCCGGAAATACGTTGTACCGTTTTTTTTCGGAGACGCGGCAGCGGCAGGTGGTAAACCGCATTCAATGGTTTGCCATGCGTGCGGAAGACGAAAGCAGCCGCGTGGCGTTTGATCAAGGTTTTTTGGACGGCAGATATTTTTCCGTGGAGGAAGCGCATCAGCGGCTTTCTCACGATATGGATAAGGAAGTGCTCATGCGCGCATGGGATATTTGCCGGAAAAAAACGGAAACGGCGTAAACGCGGCGGTGGAAAAATTACGACGCGCCTCAAGCGGCGTTCAAAAGCCTTATTCGGATATGATAGAATCGTTTCCGAAAGAAAGAAACGATTTTGGAACTGCGTCAGCAAGCGCGAGCATCCGCAAAGCCGGTGCTCGCGCTTGCTGCTGGTTTTCTGCATTCCCGGCCGGTTTCCGCATCCCTGTTGGGAATGGAAGCGTTTGCAAACGCTGACAGGATCAAGACGGCGTCTCTATGGAACAAACGATGGGATGAAAATTTCGCTTTCGCCGCAAAAGAAATCTTCCATGGCTGCATGTCGTCAGGCAATCCAAATGGAATGCGAATCCGTCCGTGCGGCTGCAAATTTCCGGAATCTCCGCGCTCAAACGCAGCGGCTGGTCCTGGCCTTGACGATATGCCCGAATGCGCAACGCAGGAATTTCGCCGAATTCAGGAGGACAAGGATGAAAAGTTGGATGTTCCTTTTCGAGCGCAGGCGGCAAAACACAGCGTTCCGGGTTATCTTTGGCGTGAAAGTCCGTACCAGTTTTGCCGAAACTGGCCGGGCGTAAGCCCCTCCCGTTGGCGAAAAAGATTGATAAAGTGACTGGGATTCTCGATGCCTACCTCTGTGGAAATCTGGGCAATGGAGCAATCCGTGGTGCGCAAAAGTTCCTTGGCGCGATTGAGCCGCGTGACGATGAGATATTCGTTGGGCGTAAGGCCCGTGTGACGCTTAAACAGCTTCAGAAAGTAGTATTTGTTCATGGAATAGCGGCGGGCAAGGTCCTCCAAGGTGATGTGCGCGGCGTGGTTTTCCAACAAATATGCCCGGGCGTCCCGAACGCATTCCGGCATGCCGGAATTGCCAGGCATGCCCGTTGCCGCCAGCGTAAACTGTACCATCAGTTCGTTTAGCAGACCGGACGCGCGTATGTCCGCGGCAAGGTTGGTTTGCGCGGAGCGATATGTGTGAATCAAGCCATGCAGAATCGATTCCGTGTCGTTCCTGGGCGGAAGCGTTACGGCGTTCAGGCCTCCGTTTAGGCCCAGAAACATTTCGTAATATGCGCGACTGGCGCCGCCGTAAAAATGCACCCAAAGCACCCTCCAGGAATCGGCGCCCGGCGCAGTGCGATAATATTGGGCCTTGTGGCAGTCAATCCAGAAGCCCTGGCCGGCGGAAAGCACGTATCGCTGTCCTTCATAAAAGAGCTCGCCTTCGCCGGACAGCACGTATTTGATCAGATAAGAATCCAACCCTTCCCGTTTTGTGTAATAATCCGCGCCAGCCTGAAAATCTCCCAATTCCTGAACGTAAGCCAGAGATGCGCGCGCGGCCGGACTGGGCGATACCGTTCGCCATATCGATTCGCCTGCGATGTCCAGTTCGTAACTCAAATTGGCCTGGGTCATGATTTGCCTCCACGTCAAGATTCTTGTATAATACATCAACTTACACGGTTGATTTCCTCGTTTCTTTCGACAATAATAGTATATATCGAAGTGGAGAAGCGCGCAAGAGCGGTTCGAAAAATCTTTTGCCGCGGCTTCGAAGAGAGCGGCGATGGGTCATGCCAAAATACATGGATCTATTGGGAGGGAACAAGATGGAACGGTTTGCATGGAAAGCACGGGTATTGCCGGGAAAGTTGGACGAGTATATTCGCAGACACGATGAAATCTGGCCGGAAATGACAGAGGTTTTGAACCAGGCAGGCGTGCACAACTATACCATTTGGAACGTGGGCGATGAATTGTTCGGTTATTATGAGTGCGAAAGCATCGCGTATGCCGCCAAGGTGCAGGCGGAAAGCCCCGTCGTGGATCGTTGGAACGCGTACATGAAGGACGTTATGGAAATGGAAATGGATCCCGCCACCGGCACATCCGTGATGCTGCGGAAGGTTTTCTATCACGAGTAAAGGAGCAAAACCATGAACGAAAAATTGATTTTGAACGGTTTTGAGTATGCGAAGGCCCGCTATGCGGAAATGGGCGTGGACGTGGAAGCGGCAATGGCGGCGGCGGACAAGGTTCCGGTGTCCATGCATTGTTGGCAGGGTGACGACGTCATTGGCTTTGACGGCGTTGGTTCTCTTTCCGGCGGCATCGCCACGACGGGCAATTATCCCGGACGCGCGCGCACGCCTCAGGAATTGCGCGCGGATATTGACAAGGCGCTCAGCCTGATTCCCGGCGCTACCAAGCTGAATCTGCATGCCTGCTATGCGGAAAAGAACGGCAAGAAGGTGGACCGCGATGAGTACACCGTGGAGCAATTCCAGGGATGGTTGGATTGGGCTGCGGAGAGAAAAATCGGCCTGGATTTCAACCCCACGTATTTTTCCCATCCCATGATGGATGGAGATTTTTCCCTGTCCAGCACGGATGAAAAGAAGCGGCGCTTCTGGGTGGAGCACGGAATTCGTTGCCGTGAAATTGCGCTGGAGTTTGCCAAACGCCTGGGTCAGCCCTGCGCCATCAATTATTGGATGCCTGACGGATACAAGGATACCTGCGCAGATACGTATGGTCCCCGCAAGCGCATGGAAAAGTCTCTGGACGAGATTTTTGCGCCGGATATTGATGAAACGCTGGCGCCCTGTGGCATCGAGAGCAAACTGTTTGGCATTGGCGTGGAAAGCTACACCGTGGCCAGCCATGAGTTTTCCTTGGGATATGCCATTAAGAACCACAAAATGTACACCCTGGATTCCGGCCATTTCCACCCCACGGAGGTAATCTCTGCGAAAATCACCGCCGTGCTGCTGTACGTGGACAAGGTGCTGATGCACATTTCCCGCGGCATTCGCTGGGATAGCGACCATGCCGTAACCTATCAGGACGAGTTGCAGGCCATTATGGACGAGCTGGTGTTCAACGGATTGCTGGATCGGGCGTTCATTGGCCAGGATTACTTCGACGCCTCCATCAACCGCATTGCCTGTTGGGCCATCGGCATGCGCAGCGCCCGCAAGGCGTTGTTGTCCTCCTTCCTGGCGCCGGCGGAGATGCTCCGGAAATTTGAGGCCGAAGGAGACTTGACTTCTCGCCTGGCAATGATGGAAGAACGCAAGAACCTGCCCATGACCGCCGTTTGGGATTATTATTGCCTTACCCGAAACGTGCCCGTGGGAGAAACCTGGTTGGCTTCCGTCAAGCAATACGAAAAAGACGTGCTGTCCCTTCGCTGATCCTGGAAAATTCGACGCCCTGGAGGCTGAAAGCCTTCAGGGCGCATTTTCTGCATGGGATTTATGAAATTGTTTTTTGCCGGGAATCGTTGTTGGCGCGGACATGTCGCATTACAAGCAGCAAAATAAGCAGATTTAAGCCGATTATTCCCCACAAATAGGGAGAAGAAAGATCCAAATTGTTGCCCAGCAGGGAGAAGCACAGCGCTTTGGGCGCCAACCCCAGAAGACCGCTGAACAAATAGGGAAGCAGCGGCATGCCTACGCTGCCAAATGCCATGCCTGCAATGGCGTTCGGCACGCCCAACACTCGGGTGGTATAAGAAAACAGGAAGGAGGTTTCTTCGCCTTCCTGAGAAAAGCGGTGAAATGCAGGCTTTTTGTCCAACCATTTGCGCACTTGGCGCGCGCCGGCATGCTTTCCTACTTCGTACGGAAGAATCAATACCAGCAGCGTTCCCGCAAGATTGATCGCCAAGGCCAGCGGCAATGGCAGCAACATGCTGGTAACGACCACGAGCACATTGTAGGGGAGAAACGCAATCGGGGACAAACTCTGCACGCAATACAACAGCAGCAGACAGGGGATGTAAGAATTTTGACCGGGCAGAATTGCCAGCAACCGATCCACATCAATGTTAAAGCCTTTGAGCAACGGAAGCAGCCAGATCACTCCGCCCATGGCCAGGATCACGGAACCAACGGGTTTGAGCCATTTTTTCCTCACGTCCGAAGCCTCCTGACAAAAAAGCGCGCTATCCATTCCGGAACCTGGAAAGAAGCGATTCGCACAGGAATATTATCGGTGATTTTTTCTGAAAAGTCAAGCGCGCCCGCGTGGATTCTGTCGTTTTTTGGAGGAATTGTTGCATCAGGCAGGATTTTTCACGGATATGTCGAATGAATTAGAAAAATATACTTTGCGGGCAAGGCGCATATGGCGCTTGCGAGAATCGGGAGAACGGTATGGACAACGAACAATTTCGGGATATTCCCAATCTGGATGCGATGGAAAAACAACTGAAATCCGTTCAGGCGTATATAGAAATGCAGCAGCTGTATAATGGAGCGATTCGGGAAGTAAAGACAAAGTTGGATGTGCTGGATGACGAATTTCGGGTACGATATGCGCATAATCCCATCCATCATATGGAAAGCCGGCTAAAGAGCCTGAACAGTATTATCGGCAAACTCCACAAGAACGGTTGGCCAATTGGAATTGAATCTGCGCTGGAGCATTTGAATGATATCGCCGGAATTCGCGTAATATGCTATTACATTGACGATATTTATCAAATCGCTTCGCTGCTGACGCATCAAAATGATATTCATCTGGTAAAGATCCGGGATTACATCAAAAACCCCAAGGAGAATGGCTATCGCAGCCTGCATCTTGTGGTGCGCGTGCCGGTGTTTCTTTCGGAGGGGCCGAAAATGGTGCCGGTGGAAATTCAGATTCGCACCATCGCCATGGACTTTTGGGCCAGCCTGGAACATAAATTGCGCTATAAGACAAGCGTGGAAGTTTCGGATGAGATTCGCGGGCGACTGGCGCGCTGCGCAGAAAACAGCGCCATGCTGGATTTGGAGATGCAGGATATTTACCATGCCTTGGAAGATCCGGAGCAAGCGGGAAAACGCAAGACGGTGCCTTCCATTCAGGAGATTGCTTCGAAATTGTACGGACGGAGCAAGCAGTCTTCCGGTGCGGAACCGGAAAATTAGCGCGCGTTTGCCAATTTTCCGGAAGGGAGAATCGCAAACGCACGCAGAAGGACACAATTCACAACCGGTCCAGCAGGAATTCCCATGTGAGCGCCAAAATGCCCAGCATGTTTTCCGGTTCATCGGAGACATAGGTTACCACGGCATCCCGGTCCGGCAGTACGGCGACGTATTGTCCCATATAGCCGTCCATGCGGTAACTTCCCGGATGTGCGTTCATCCATAGCTGATATCCATATCCTGCGCGGCTGTCTTCGGTCGCCCATTCGTCGGCGATGTGGCCGGTGTCTACGCGTTTGCGGGTGGCCATGGCGACGTATTCTTGCGGAATCAGCTGCCTGTCGCCCCAAACGCCTCCGTTCAGCAGCAGCTGTCCTGCTCGGGAAAGCTCGCTTGCGGTAAGGTGCAGTTGGGAAAAGCCAAGCGTTACGCCTGCTTTATCCGGCGTCCATTGGGGGCGCGGAATGCCCAGGGGCGCAAAGAGGCGACTGTCCAAATAGTCTAACAGAGACTGTCCCGTCGCAACCGTTATAATTTTGGACAGCATGTAGGAAGCGCCGTTGTTGTAAACAAAATGCGTTCCGGGCGCGTAAAGCAGCGGCTCTGCGTAGAATTCCGCTTCGAAATCGGTGACGCCGCGCTTGGAGATGATGGGGCAGGCGGCGTGACCGGAGGTCATGGTCAAGAGGTTTTCCAGCGTGATTTCCGCAAATCCAGGGTGCTGCTTTGCGCGAGGCAGATATTCCGCAATGCTGTCCTGAAGATGGAGCGCTCCTTCTGCTTGCGCGATGCCAACGCCCATGGAAACGAAGGTTTTGCTCACGGAAAATATCATGCGGGGCGTTTCCGGCATAAAATCGTGACGCGCGATGATGTGGTCATGCTGGCGCACCACAATGTTTCGAATATGCAGATTTCTGGCTTGCGCCGCCTGAACCAGCGGCGCTAAAATGGTGCCGTGCATGGGCAAGCCCTCCTGTGGCCCGGAAGAAGCTTTTTCCGGGCAAGACGTTTCGCCTGGAGAAAGGAAAATCCCGCTTGCGCAAAGGCAAACGGGATTTTGCAAAGAACGCTTACTTGATCTCGATGGTTGCGCCGACTTCTTCGAACTTCTTCTTCATTTCCTCGGCGGCTTCCTTGGAGATGCCTTCCTTGATGGTCTTGGGGGCGCCGTCTACCAGATCCTTCGCTTCCTTCAGGCCCAGGCCGGGCAGAACTTCGCGAACAACCTTGATGACGTTGATCTTCTTCGCGCCGGCTTCCTTCAGCACGACGTCGAATTCGGTCTTCTCTTCTACGGGCTCAGCAGCGGCAGCGGGGCCGGCAACGGCCACGGGAGCAGCGGCGGATACGCCAAACTCATTCTCAAGATCCTTTACCAGGTCGGCCAATTCAAGAACCGTCATTTCTTTGATGGCGGCAATGATTTCTTCGCGATTCATGATATTCCCTCCATAATTCGTGTGATTGTTGCGCGGGTTGATGCGTTATTCCTCGCCGGCCTTCTGCTTGCGAATGGCCTCCACCGCGTAGACAAAATTGGTAATGGGCGCGTTCAGGCTGCCCATGATCTTGGCGATCAACACTTCCTTGCTGGGCAGTTCGGACAGTGCGATCACGCTCTTCTCGTCGAGGAATTTCTTATCGACGACGCCGCACTTAAACGCGGTTTTCTTGGACTTCTTCATGAAGTCGGCCGCAATTCTGGCGGGAGCTACCGGATCCTGATAGCCGAAAGCAACGGCGGTCGGTCCGTTCAGATAAGGATCCAATCCCTCAATGCCGGCTTCCTTCGCGGCTAGTTCCACCATGGTGTTCTTGAGCACGGAATATTCCACGTTTTCCTTGCGGAATGCTGCGCGCAATGCGGTATCCTCCTCAACGGTGATGCCGCGGTAGTCCACCAGAATGACGGACTGCGCCTTCTCAAGCTTTTCCTTGATGCTGGCAACGATGACCTTCTTGCTTTCCAGGTTGTTCTTGGACATGTTCTTTCCACCTCGCGTTCCGTCCCGATTGACGGCAAATGAAAACCCCTGCGCAGGGCGCAGGGGCAGTATGAACACTACACAACTGCGCCTCGGCGAGCGACCAAAGTCTTACGCCCGAAGGCGCTCGCTGTCTATGGCACGGAGCATCAAAGCCTTATTTAGTTTAGCAAACAATGCCTGGAATGTCAAGGAGTTAATGCAATAATAACATGCAAATCTCGTGGTTTGGTTGCAATGCGACGGAAGTTGTGGTAAACTTTTCGGGAACAATCCATGAATCACAGTTGCGCTTCGAAAGAGGCGCGTTCAGCCGCCGGATGTGTCCGAAGGACCGCGGCGCTGTGGCGCCGAAACATGGGCGTCTGTGGATAGCAAGTTATGTTTGGTCAGGAGGAAGGATCATGCAAACCACGTTTGAAAAGCTCTCGTCGAACAAGGTGAAAATCGGTTTCGTGGTGGAGCCGGAAAAATTTGACGAAGGGCTGAAGAAAGCCTATGTGAAGGACGTTAAGCGCTTCAATATTCCCGGGTTCCGCAGAGGCAAAGCGCCCATGAAGGTTATTGAAAATCACTATGGTGCCGGCGTGTTCTATGAATCCGCCTTTGATGCCATTTTCCCGGAAATCTATCAGGCCGCGTTGAAAGAATACGACGTGAAGGTTGTGGACCGCCCTGAATTGGATGTGGAGCAGATTGGCAAGGGCAAGGAATTGAAGTTCTCTGTCGAAGTGTTCGTGCGCCCGGATGTTACCCTGGGGGATTACAAGAACATCGGCGTGAAGAAGACGGTGGACGAAGTGACCGACGACGACGTGATGGCGGAAATCGAACGCGCCCGGGATCGTGCGGCGCGCTACGTGGATGTAACCGATCGGCCCGCAAAGCTGGACGACCAGGTGAACATTGATTATGCCGGCTTTGATGGCGACAATCAGTTCGAAGGCGGCACGGCCACCGGACACAACCTGACCCTGGGCAGCGGCAGCTTCATTCCCGGCTTTGAGGATCAACTGGTAGGGGCCACCGTGGGACAGGAATTGGATGTGAACGTTACCTTCCCGGAAGAATATCACGCGAAGGAACTGGCGGGCAAGCCCGTGGTGTTCAAGGTAAAGGTAAATTCCATTCAGGAAAAGGAAGTTCCGGCGTTGGATGAGGAATTCGTAAAGGAAACCTCTGAAACAGCCAATACTGTGGACGAATACAAGGCGGAGATCCGCGAAAAATTGGAAAAGCAGGCGGAAGCCAAGGCGGAAAGCGCGTTCGAAAACGAAGTGATCGAAACGGTTGTGAACAACGCCCAGGTGGATATTCCCGAGGCGATGATCAACGATCAAATCGATTCCATGATGCGGGATATGGAAATGCGCATGATGTATCAGGGAATGCGCATGGCGGATTTCTATAAGTACACCGGACAGACGGAACAGCAGATGCGCGATTCCGCCAAGCCGCAGGCAACCGAGCGGGTAAAGACGCAGCTGGTGATTGAGGCCATCAAGAACGCCGAAGGCATTTCCGCCACCGACGAAGACACGGACAAGGAAATGGAACAATATGCCCAGCAGGGCAAAAAGTCCGTGGAGGAATTCAAAAAGACCCTGGGCGAGGGCGATTTGAAGTACTTCGCGGAGATGGCCGCAATGCAGAAAACCGTGGATTTCTTGAAGGAGAACGCGTAATTCTGCGTGGAACATGTTTAAAAGCGGCAATGATGGACATATAATAAAATTGATACTCGCCACACAGGAGGTGGGCCTATGAATATGATTCCCTATGTTATTGAACAGACCAACCGCGGAGAGCGCTCCTACGACATTTTCTCTCGGCTTCTCAAGGACCGCATCGTGTTCCTGGGCGGCGAGATCGACGATGTTACGGCCAATCTGGTGGTGGCGCAGATGCTGTTCCTGGAAATGGAGGATCCGGACCAGGACATCATGCTCTACATCAACTCCCCGGGCGGGAGCGTGTCGGCAGGCATGGCCATCTATGACACCATGCGCTATCTCAAATGTGAAGTTTCTACCCTGTGCGTGGGAATGGCGGCGTCGATGGGCGCGTTCCTGCTGGCGGCTGGCGCCAAAGGAAAGCGCAAGGCGTTGCCCCACGCGGAAATCATGATTCATCAGCCGTTGGGCGGCGCTTCCGGTCAGGCAACGGACATCCAGATTCATGCCGAGCAGATTTTGCGCATCAAGCGTCAAATGAACGAATTGCTCAGCCAGAATACTGGCAAGCCCCTGGAGGAGATTCAGCGGGATGTGGAACGGGACCATTTCCTCACGGCGGAAGAGGCCAAGGCATATGGTCTGATAGACGATATTATCGCGCCAAGGAGATAGTGCATGCCCAACAAAGATGAATTCAACAAAGTCCGCTGTTCCTTCTGCGGAAAAACCCAGGATCAGGTGCGTCGCATCGTTGCGGGTCCCAATGTGTATATTTGCGACGAATGCGTGCTGTTGTGCCAGGAAATTGTATCGGACGACGTGGACGCGATCAGCGCGCATGGCGAATTGACCATCAAGCGCCCTCATGAGATCAAAGAGGTGCTGGATCAATACGTCATTGGACAAGAACAGGCCAAAAAAGCGCTTTCCGTGGCTGTGTATAACCACTATAAGCGCATTCAATTCAAAAACAGCCGGAAGAATGATGTGGAATTGCAAAAATCCAACATCGTCATGCTCGGCCCCACAGGCTGCGGAAAGACGTATCTGGCGCAGACGTTGGCGAAGATTCTCAACGTTCCCTTCGCCATTGGCGATGCCACCAGTTTGACGGAAGCCGGTTATGTGGGCGAAGACGTGGAAAATATTCTCCTTCGGCTGATCCAGAATGCGGATTATGACATTGAATTGGCCCAACGCGGCATTATCTATATCGACGAAATCGACAAGATTGCCCGCAAGAGCGAAAATCCGTCCATCACGCGGGATGTGAGCGGCGAAGGCGTGCAGCAGGCGTTGCTGAAGATTCTGGAGGGCACGGTGGCTTCCGTGCCGCCGCAAGGCGGGCGCAAACACCCCCATCAGGATTTTATCCAGATCGATACCACCAACATCCTCTTCATCTGCGGCGGCGCGTTTGATGGAATTGAAAAAATCGTCGAAAGCCGCATCGGAAAGAAGGTTTTGGGCTTTGGCGCGGAGATTCACAAGCGGGAAGAACGAACCAGCGATGAGGTGATGGCGCAACTGCAGCCAGAGGATCTTCTGAAATTTGGCTTGATTCCTGAATTTGTGGGCAGACTTCCCGTCATGGTCACGCTCTCTCAATTGGATGAACAGGCGCTGATTCGCATTCTTACAGAGCCAAAGAACGCTTTGGTGCGGCAATACGCAAAGCTTCTGAGCTTTGACAACGTAGAACTGGAATTCACGCCGGAAGCGCTTTCTGCCATTGCCAAACAGGCGCTGGAGCGCAAGAGCGGCGCACGCGGCTTGCGGGCGATCATTGAAGGCGTCATGATGGACACCATGTATGAACTGCCTTCCATGGAAGGCGTGAAAAAGGTGATCGTTACGGAAGAAGCGGTGCGCAAGGGCGAAAAACCGCTGTTGATTTCGGCGCAGCCGGAATTGGAGGAGGCAAAGCCCAAGCGCGTAAAGAAACCCCAAACGGCGTCGGAAGGCGCATGACCGCAAAAACCAAGCTGGCGCGAGCCGGCTTGGTTTTTTGTACCAAGGCCCCACGCCAGGCGTGGGATTTGGGAAATTCTACGGAATTCCCCCGACACCAGTTGGACGAAGACAAGTTGGGAGATCCGATGACGATGTTTGGGAAGGATGATGATCCTTTCAAGGCTGGCAAGGAAGAGCAAGGCCCGTCTTTCACGGGCGGTGAGGGACACGCCTGCGAGAGGCCAGAGCGTCTATGGGCCTGCGAGGGCGCTGCCGGCATTCTAAGGCTTTGCCCGCGCATGCAAAACCTCCGGCTTCGCCGAGGGATAATGATTCATGGCATGGAGATGTGTTCTCGGATGGATGCTGTGGAAAAAGAAAAATTCCCCCGCAAACAAGATGAAGCTGCAAAAAATGCAGCTTCATCGCAGCCTGTCGAAAACTCCTGGGGAGAGTTTGAAAGGGTTGCAGTTCTCTCAAACTACAATCGAGTCCGGCGCCATGCACACGCTATTTTTCAGAGCAAACATGGCGGCAGTGGGGAAAGCCCGTTTTCCCGTCCATGGCGCGTTCCAAAGCGGGATTATGCGTTCTGGGATGTTCGCAGGACGGACATGGCGTCCTGTAATTCCATGGTGTAAATGCCGCGAAAACCCTCGTGCACGGAATCAAAGGAAATGCGCTCTCCGGATGGTCCCCATACTGGATGCAGATCGCAGCGAAGATCCACCAGGGAATAAGGCATGATCTTATATCGCCCCAACAAACCTCCGCGGCGGGTCTTCAGGTCATATAAATACAGTTCCCGGCAGCCGTCCTCTTTGGGATAGCTGTCGTACAGCACCCATTCCCGGTTTGGCGAATAACTGACATGTCCGTCTGCCAGGAAGAAATCCGGATCCACGGCATGTCCCTCGTGGCAGAGATCGGTCAGTTCATAGAGCTGATCGCCCAAATTTCCCAGTTCCTTGCCGCTGGAATGAATGCTTAGCGTGTGGGCGTCTACCCAGTAATAATGGCTGGCGTAGGCGTAATCGGAAAGCAAGTATAATTCGCTGCCATCCATCTTTGCCGTGAGCGTGGCGGTTTTCCAGCCGCTTTCCGAAAAATTCCGCAGGAGGAAAACAAATCGGGAGCCATCCGTATTGAAATTGATGTGGTTGACGCAGATTTTCTGGTCAACGCCGCCAAAATAGTCCTTGGTAAACGTCCATAGCGCGTCCAGCGAGAGAACCAGTTTGCTCGTTCCGGTCTGCAAATCCGTAAGATAGATGCCGTCGTCGGCCGGGTGGTTTTCGTTGAACCAGGGGTCGCGTTGTTTGGCATAGCCATATCCTGGACGGAAATTATACAGGCGATCGAAGTTGATGCTCATGGCATGTTTTCCGTCGGGAGCCACCGTGGCAACCGGGCGGTCGATTTGGCGTTCCTCGCCGGTTGTAAGATTCTTGATGATGGCGCCATAGCCGCAGCCGCCATCTCGCTGGACATTCCAAATTACCGTGTTTGGAATCGCCGGAATCCATTGCGCAAAGCAACCCTGTTGAAAATTCCACGAACGCGTGCTTCCGATGCAGGCCGTGCTGCCGTCCAGCAGATTTATGGCGTAAAGCGCAGCAACGTCATCCGCCGTGGGAAGTCTGTCCATGAAGGGAACCTTCAGGGCCAGATGCTTCGATTCATCCGGCGCAAAGGCGGGAATGTCATAATACCCAAAAAACCAGTGCTCATCCGGGGGCGTAATGCGATGGGCTTTTGCCGGCAACGTACGCATGGGAAAACCCTCCTTTTGTTTTTTGAATTTTCTCAAGAGTGGCGCCGGATCAGTCCGACGGCCTTGGAAAGTTCCATCACGGCCAGGGGAACCATGATCAGCCCCGCGCCGATCAGATAAAGCTTTCCGGAAAGCGCGATCAACCCAAAGGCAGTGGACAGGGGCGTGAATAGGACTGCGGCTACCAGCAAAATGGAGATCAGCGCCGCCCCGTTGAGCTTGCGGTTGGAAAACACGCCGATTTTGAACAGAGAATGCTCCGAACGCATGTTGTATGCCTGAACCACTTGAGAAAGCGCCAATACCATAAAGGAAAGCGTCTGTCCGCCGGCGATTTGCCCGGTAAGGAATTCGCCAAGCTTGAAGGCAGTGAGCGCCAGAGCACCAAACATGACGCCTTGCAGCGCGATGCGGATGCCGAAGCCGTGGGCAAACAGGCTTTCATCCTTCGGCCGTGGCTTTTGTTCCATAATATCCGGTTCCACGGCCTCCATACCCAGCGCAATGGCGGGCAGGCTGTCCGTAGCCAGATTGATCCACAAAAGCTGCATAGACAACAGCGGCGATTTATGCCATAGAATCATGGCCAAAAATACGGTGATGATTTCGCCGATAGTGGTGCCCAGCAGAAATCCCACAACCTTTTTGATGTTGGCATAAATGCCCCGCCCTTCCCGAACGGCATCTACGATGGTGGCGAAATTATCGTCGGTGAGCGTCATGTCTGCCGCGCCTTTGGCCACGTCCGTGCCGGTGATGCCCATGGCGCAGCCGATGTCCGCCGCCTTTAGCGCGGGCGCGTCATTCACGCCGTCGCCGGTCATGGAGACGACTTGCCCCTTGCGCTGCCAAGCCTTGACGATGCGAATTTTGTTTTCCGGAGAGACGCGGGCATATACGGCGATGCCGGCAACCTGCTGGTCCAGTTCCTGATCGCTCATGGCGTCCAGTTGAGCGCCCGTAATGGCGCGATCCTCCGGCGTTAGAATTCCCAGCGCACGGGCAATGGCGGAAGCGGTGACCACGTGATCCCCGGTGATCATCACGGGCTTGATGCCCGCCTTGCGACATGTCTCCACGGCGGCCTTTGCTTCGGGGCGAGGCGGATCAATCATTCCCACCAGGCCCAGGAAGGTTAAGCCGCTTTCCATGGTTTCTGCCATGGGTTTTTCCGGAACGGCATCGATTTCCTTGTATGCGATGGCCAATACGCGCAATGCCGACGCGCTCATTTCGTCGTTCATTCGACGGGCGGCTTCCAAGTCGCCGTGAATGCATCGGCCGGCCATGACGTCGAAGGCGCCTTTCACAATGGCGATGGTCTTGCCTTCCATCGAATGCACGGTCGTCATGCGCTTGCGGTCGGAATCGAAGGGAAGTTCTGCAACGCGGGGATATTGCCGCAGAAGGTCGTCCTTGGGCATGCCGTTTTTCTGTGCGGCCAGCACAATGGCGGTTTCGGTGGGATCTCCAATGTGCTGCTCTTTGCCGTCTTGCATGACAACGGAACCATCGCAGCACATCGCGCCAAATTGAAGCAAGCGCTTGATTGCATCGGAACAATGATCGTTGACGTCTTCCGCGGCCGTAGCGCCGTCCGCATAGGCTTTCACCAACGTCATGCGGTTTTGGGTCAGCGTGCCCGTTTTGTCGGAACAAATGATGGAAGCGCTGCCCAGCGTTTCTACGGCGGGCAAGCGCCGAATGATGGCGTTTTTGCTGACCATGCGTTGCACGCCAATGGAGAGCACGATGGTAACGATGGCGGGCAGGCCTTCAGGAATGGCGGAAACGGCCAGAGAAACGGCAGTCATGAAGATCTCCATGGCGGGAATCCCGTTCAGAAGGCCGACCACAAACACGATTGCGCAGGCGACCAGCGCCAGAATGCCCAAATATTTGCCCAATTGTGCCAGCTTGCGCTGAAGCGGCGTCTGAGCTTCGCCTTCGCTTTCCAACAGGTTGGCGATTTTTCCCATTTCCGTGTTCATGCCTGTGGCGGTGACGATAGCCGTGGCGGTGCCGTAGGTAATGCTGCATCCGGTAAACAGCATGTTCGTTCGGTCTCCCAAAGGCGCGTCTGAAGCCACGATGGCATCGGCATCCTTTTCCGAAGGCACGGATTCGCCCGTGAGGGCGGATTCTTCGCTTTTCAGGCTTACGCTGTGCAACAATCGCGCGTCCGCGGGAACAAAATCTCCGGCCTCCAGGCGGATGATATCGCCGGGAACCAGCTGGCTGGCGTCAATGATGCGCTCCGTGCCGTCCCGAAGGACGCGGGCATGCGGCGCGGAAAGTCCTTTCAATGCGTCCAAAGCCTTTTCGGCCTTGCTTTCCTGCATGACGCCCATGATGGCGTTGATGATTACGATGAACAGAATCAGAACCGGCTCAAAGAATTCCTTCGGTTCGCCCTCCACACAGGCAATGACAAAGGATACGATGGCGGCTGCGATGAGAATGAGAATCATGACGTCTTTGAATTGATCCAGGAAGCGCTGAAAATTGGATTTTTTCTTCTTTTCCTGCAGCATGTTTTCGCCGTATTGATCTCGCTTTTCCTGGATTTGCGAAGCGTTTAAACCGTTCTTTACATTAGAAGAAAGATGTGCGACAACCGCCTCTCTTTGTTCGCTGTAAAAGATCAAAATAGACCCCCCTTTTCAAGTTGCCTTTATTATACGGGAATTGCTTGGGATATTCAAGCAAATTCGCAGAATTGCATGTGAAGTACATGCGATCTTTTCATGGCGGTACATGGGAATGCCATGGGGCGCGTTCTTATCGTTTCCAACAAGCATTCTTTCAAACATGTTCGCAAAAAGGCGACGCAGAGGAAGGGTTTGCTGCAAAGTGTTGCTTCATTTTGGAAAGGAAATTTTGTGCATGCGGGAGACACCGCTGGCGCCAGAGCCCTTGTTCCGGCCCAATTCCCGATGAGAATGAAACCGGAACGCGTATTTTCTGGAAAAAACATCAAATTTGCCTGCGCTGCCCGACGGCGGCGCAGGCCTTGCGCACGCCTGTCACGTGCCGGACTGCGTGGAGCCGCGCACAATCAAATGTGGCTGATATTCCATTTTGACCGGCAGGGAGTCGAGGTTTGGGTTGCTGATTTTTTCCAACAACATGTCCAGCGCGACCCGACAGGCATGGCTGGCCATTTGATCCACGCTGGTAAGCTGTGGCTGGAGCATTTTGGCAATCAGCAGATTGTCAAAGCCGGCCACCGCCATGTCATGGGGGATTCGGACCCCGGCTTCCTGCAGCGCCAACATACAGCCGGCCGCGGTGGTGTCGTTCACGGCAATAATGGCGGTCGCCTTGGAATTGCGGCGCAGCAGTTCCCGGGTGAGTTCGTATCCGCAGTTGTATTCGTAAGCGGTGTCGTTGATTTCGTGTTCGGCGGTTTCCGTCAGTACGGTAATGCGGTCGTTCAGCCCCACTTCGCTCAGACAGGCGTGAATGCCCTCCAGACGGTATTTTCTGGCGCTGGTGATGTTCGAAAAAGGACTGGAGATATAGGCGATGTCCTTGTGTCCCAAACTCAGCAGATGATCTGCCATGACATAGCCTGCTTTGTAACTGTTGAGCGATAACGTGTCTGTCAGCGTGCCGGGCTGGCATTCGCTGACGATCACCACCGGCCATTCCTTTGGAACGTTCATGCGCGGCGTGAACAATGCCAAAATTCCGTCTACGATGCCGTTTTCGATGTAATCAAAGTAATGCGCCTCGTTTTCCGCGTTGCGCAAAATGTCCATGATGATGACGTTCAAACCCCGGGATTTCGCCTCAATTTCTATGTGCTGCAGCAGGAACGGATAATACATGTTGGACAATGTCGGAACCATCAATCCCAGGGAAATCGGGCGTTTCCGGGGCGTCCTGGGTTGAATGGAATAGCCCAGAGCGCGCGCGGCTTCCAAAACCCGCTTGCGCGTTTCGGAGGAGATGGATGCGTCTGCGCGATTGTTTAGCACAAAAGAAACGGTCGTTTGGGATACGCCGGCTTGTTTTGCTACGTCTTTGCTTGTGATCTTTGCCATGTTTTGGACACCTGCCTTATTAGTAATATTATAATGGCGGATATGACAAAAGTCAACGGGTTGACCACGAATTTTTTTTGAATATCTAGTGCATTTTCTGGAAAATTAGGATTGACAAGGGGACGAAACTATGCTACCATAAACATGTCGAGATAATAAGTGCCTATTTATTACTAATAATTGACAGTGCGCAGTTCGCGCCGGGAATCGGCATGAAGGAAATTTTCCAGAATGAAACGGTCTTTCCGGCGAAGAAAACAAGCTGGTTGTCCGGGCGTGGATGGATATGCGTGCCGGAAGATACGGGCGCATCGCTGGAAGCCTGCGTGCGGCTGCTTGCCGGGGAACCCCGTTTTCGGCGCATTGTCAAAACACTTGGAAGGAGATGGTCTGCGCGTGAGCGTCATATTGGGCGTGAATCACCAGTTTCTGTATCCGGGGGCAATGACCGACGCAGAAACGCATACAAGGACGCTGCAAAAAGCGGCTGAATTGCGGGATGTAGCGGCATTGGACTGCTGGATGTGGCCAGAACCGCGACGGGCGGAGGAAGAACGGCGCGTGTTGCGGGATTCGGGGAAAAAGATCAATTACAACATCGGTGACCGCCCCATGGACGAGCCGTGCTTCCCGGCTTCCCCGGATGCGAGCCGGAGGAGAAGGACGTTGGAGATTTATCTGCGCGAAATCGGGTACGCATTGAACGTTGGCGCGAAGAAAATCGTGCTGGGGAGCGGCCCGGACGTGCCGGAGGATCGTCCGGGAGCCAAGGAACGCTTTGCGGAATTTCTGATGCGGCTGGGCAAAGAATTGCCCGAAGACGTTACATTGGCGTTGGAGCCGACAGACCGAACCATTGACAAACATTTTTTGTTCGGACCTGCGGCGGAGACGGCGGAATTTATCCGGGAAATGCGTGCAAACGGATTGCCGAACCTGGGCATGTTGCTGGACATGGGGCATGTGCCCATTATGGGGGAAACGCTTTCTTCCGCGGTGCAAGGTGCGGCGGAGACGCTGGTACACGTGCATTTGGGAAATTGCGTTGTGAAAAACCCTCAAAGCCCCTTTTACGGGGACAAGCATGTGGCCTGGGGCGCGGTAGATTCCGAGTATGGCGAAAAGGAAGCGGCGGAATTTTTGCGGCTGTTGAATCAGGCGGGTTATTTTCAAAAGGAAGACTGCACGGTGTCCTTTGAAATGCGGCCCATAGAGGGGCTGTCCCCGGAGGAAAGCCTGCGGGCGTTCGTCGGGGTATGGGAAAAATCGATGCCGGGATTGCCGGTTTCGAAAGAATAAAACGGAGGGATAAAAAACATGAAACGTATCTTTGCAATGCTTCTTGCGCTGTCCATGCTTCTGGCAAGCGCGGCAATGGCGGAGGGCACGGCAGAAATGCCCATCGTGGAAGAACCGATCAGCATGACGATGATGATTGGTTTGGACACGTCCCGCGGCTACGATCCCGAGAACAATGCGGTGTTCCAATATCTCGAAGAGATTACCAACATCGATTGGGAGTACATCGTGGTGGACAGAACGGCTTGGACGGAGAAGCTGAGCCTGATGTGGGCCAGCGGAAGCATGCCGGATATGATCTACAACGGAGTTTCCAGCAACGATTTGCTGGTTTACACCGGTTCTCTGATCCTGGACCTCAAGCCCTATCTGGAAGAATACGCGCCCAATTTCTACAAGCTGTACCAGAACAATGCTGACGTCCGCATGGCGGTGGATCTGCCGACGGGCAAGATTGGCAGCTTCGTATGGACCAACATGGAAGTGGAAAGCGGCGCCGGCCAGTGCCCGCCGGAAATCCTGTACATCAATCAGGATTGGCTCACGGCTCTGGGCTTGGAAATGCCCCAGACGGTGGAAGAATATTACAACACGCTGGTCGCGTTCCGGGACGGCGATCCCAATGGCAACGGTGAAGCCGATGAAATCGCCCTGGCTCCCAGAAATGCGTACAAGGATTTGGACAAGCTGCAGCCGCTGCTGGGCTTTATGGCCGACGCGAACAACCTGTACTTTAAGGATGGCACGGTGTACTACGCGCCTCTGATGGACGAATACAAGCAGTGGGTTGAGCTGTGCGCCAAGATGTATGCGGACAAACTGATTGATCCGGACATCTTTGTCATGAGCAACGCGGAAGTCATGGCGAAGGGCAATGTGGATCCCCAGGTGTATGGTTCTGTGATTGCTTCCGCCGCCTTCACCGTGGTGGGCGCGGACAATGCAGATTCCTATGTGCCTACGCCCATCTATACCGCCGCCAACGGCGAGCAGATGTGGTACAATCGCGTATATGCCAATGCCGGCGTGGGCGTGATTACCAGCACGTGCAAGAATCCTGAAGCGGCCATTCGTTGGTGCGACATGTTCTATTCCGATGAGTTCGTGAAATTGGTGTGGATGGGCCAGGAAGGCGTGGCTTATGAATACAACGAAGACGGCACCTGGAACTGGATTTATTCCGATGAATATCCGGATACCACGGCGGTTCGCGCGTCTCTCACCATTCAGGCCGGCGGCCAGGGTCCGTCCATGTGCCCCACGGATTGGTTCAAACTGAACGACGCCACCGAAGCTCCCGTGAACGCCCAGCGCGCCCAGATTGCATCCGATTACTATGGAAAGCTGCGGGTGGCCATGCCGACGCTGTACTATGAAGCGAACGCTGCCAAGGAAATGAGCACCATTTCTACGGATTTGAAGGCCTATACCGATCAGATGGTTGCGCTGTTTGTCACAGGCGAGGCGGACATTGAAACCGGTTGGGAAGAGTTTACCGAAACCGTGAAGAACATGCAAGCCCTGCGTCTGGTGGAAATTGCCCAAGAGGCATACGACGCGGTTGCTTAACGAAATTTATGCGGGGACAGGGCGTCTACCCTGTCCCCCTGCCTTACGGGGGGATAGAATTGAGCAA
Organism: Eubacteriales bacterium; assembly: GCA_029218505.1. Classification (GTDB taxonomy): domain Bacteria; phylum Bacillota; class Clostridia; order Christensenellales; family Aristaeellaceae; genus SUG1456. The sequence continues at coordinate 22,386 of JAQXRL010000360.1, forward strand.
ACCGGAAAACTATATGCGGCGGCTGGGAAAGAACATATTTCAGCATTATGAGTTGTATCTGCTGGTGTTGCCGGCGGTGGTTTATTTTGCGCTGTTTCATTATGCGCCGTTGTATGGCATTCAGATCGCCTTCCGGAACTACTATCCGGGATTTTCCATTGCGAACAGCGAATTCATCGGTTGGGACAATTTTGCGCGCTTTTTTCAGTCCTATCAGAGCAAGCGCGTAATTTGGAACACGTTGCGCATCAGCGGGATGAGTTTGGTGATTGGCTTTCCGGGGCCGATTTTGCTGGCGCTGATGCTCAACCACGTAACCAACTTGCGTTACAAGAAAGTCGTGCAAACCGTCAGCTATGCGCCATATTTCATTTCCGCAGTGGCGATGGCCGGCATGATAACGTTGTTTTTCTCCACAAACGGCATGTTTAACAACATGCGCAAGCTCATGGGCAAGGAAACCATTCAGTTCATGGGCAAAGCGAATTTATTCCCGTGGATCTATGTGCTGGCCAACGTGTGGAAGAATCTCGGCTGGAACAGCATTATTTACATTGCGGCGTTGGCGTCCGTGGATCTTGACCAATACGAGGCTGCTCGCATTGACGGTGCAAACAAGTTGCACATTATTTGGCATATTGAAATTCCGTCTATCATGCCCACCATGGTGGTGCTGCTCATCATGAATTGCGGGCGTATCATGTCTGTGGGACATGAACAGATTTTGTTGCTGCAAAACTCTTTGAACGCGCCGACATCGGAGATTATTTCGACGTATGTATACAAAATGGGTCTGTTGAACAACGATTACGGATATTCCACCGCCATCGGCTTGTTCAATTCCATCGTAAATCTTGTGCTGCTGGTGTCCGTAAACTGGATTTCGGGCAAGATCAGCGCCAACAGTTTGTGGTAGGAGGCGCGTAACAGAATATGAAAGCAAACGTTTCGGCAATTCGGGAAACACGCGCCGATCGCATGTTTCGGTTGGTAGTATACGCGCTGCTGGCAGTGCTGTTGATCGCGTATGTATATCCGTTGTATTTTGTGGTAATCGCTTCCATCAGCGATCCCAACGCAGTCTACAACGGCGAAGTCTTGTTTCTTCCGGCCCAGATGACCCTTGAGGGCTATGAAGAAATTTTCCACTATGGGGAACTGTGGATCGGATATTTGAACTCCATTTTCTATACGGTGGCGGGCGTGTTCATCAACATCAGCGTTACGATGATGGCGGCTTACGCGCTTTCCCGCAAGGAAATGATGCTGAGAGGCGTCATTTTGAAGCTGTTTATGTTTACAATGTTCTTCGGCGGTGGATTGATTCCGACGTATTTGCTGGTGAAGAGCCTGGGTTTGCTGGACAGCCGGTGGGTGTTGCTGCTGAACGGCGCGGTGTCGGTGTACAATCTCATCATTACGCGTACATTTTTGGTTAGCACGCTTCCGGAAGAATTGCACGAAGCTGCCACCATGGATGGATGCCGGGAAACGCGTTATCTGATTTCCGTGGTATTGCCGCTGTCCGGCGCCATTATTGGCGTCAACGCGTTGTACTATGGCGCGGGACATTGGAATTCGTACTTCAGCGCGATGATCTATCTGACGAATCGCAGCAAATTCCCCTTGCAGTTGATCCTTCGGGAGATCCTGAACGCGACCACCTCGTCCAACGTGTTTGAGGCGGCGGGCAGCGAGGCGGAGAAAGCGCGTCAGATGCGCGTGGCGGAGGTCATCAAATACTGTTCCATCATTGTTTCCAGCATTCCGCTGCTGGTTGCATATCCGTTTGTGCAAAAGTCCTTCGTAAAGGGCGTTATGATAGGTTCCATCAAGGGATAGGAGGAAAGAACAATGCGGTATTCTATTGAGGCGAAGGACGGCGGAAGTTACGATGTGGTGGTGTGCGGAGGGGGCACCGCAGGCGTGGCGGCGGCGATTGCCGCGGCAAGAGCAGGCGCGACCACGCTGTTAGTGGAACGCACGTTTACGGTGGGCGGCATGCTGACCTTGGGAGATGCGGGCATCACCAAGTTTTCGGAGCACTGCCGGGACGCAGAGGTATACAAAAAAGAAGTGTTGGACGTGCTGGGCACGAATCCCCGAAGCGTGCAGGTGGCCGGCGGCATTGCGCATGAATACGTCGAGCGCATGATTTCCCGGGGCGGCGCGTTGGGCACGCATGGTGAAGCCGGAAGCTACGTGTTCCCGGACCGCTATTGCGCCCAGTGGACGTTGATGGATATGCTCGCGGAGGCCGGCGTGGAAGTTCTCTATGACACCAGGGTTTGTCTGGCGCGCATGGAGGGCAACACCGTGACGGGCGTGGTGGTTGCCAACAAGGAAGGATTTGTGGAAATTTCCGCCAAGCGGGTGATTGATGCGACGGGCGATGCGGACGTGGCGGCCCAAGCCGGCGTGGAATTCCACAAGGGCGTGACGGAAGAGGACTTGCGGGAAGGATGCGGCAACCGCATAGGACAAATGATGGCATTTGGCACCATGTTTCGGGTGTGCGGCGTGAATTTCGCGCGACTGTATCGCTATTTGGAGGAAAATCCGGACCGTTTCTGGCAACATGAGTTTGGCGTGATGACATTGGAAAACGCAAAACAGAGCCACGAGAATGGCGAAATGAGCGTCATGCGGGTGCTGGTGGACTTGCCGGATGGAACTTCGCGGCCCATGCAGATTTACAACATGCCTGCGCGGGATGAAGCGGTGCTGCTGGGGCCGTACTGCGGATATGAAGGCGACGGCCTGGACGCCCGTTCGATCAGCCAGGGGCAAAAGGCAATTCAGGAAGGCGTACAGAAGCTGATGGCGTTGTTGCGGGATTACCCCGGATTCGAGGACGCGCGCGTGATCTTTGTTCCGGACGTGGGCGTGCGGGAAACGAGACACATTGTGGGCGAATATGTGATGACGGGCATGGACGTGATTTCGGGACGCGATTTTGAGGATTCCATTGCCTGTGGCGGACACCCTGTGGATGTGCATCCCTTGCCGCCGGAAGTGGAAAATATGCCGATGAATCATTGGCGTTTCCATATTCCGTATCGCATTACGGTGCCGAAAAACGTGGAAAACTTGCTGGTGGCGGGTCGATGCGTCTCCGCTACGCGCATGGCCAGCGGTTCCTTGCGGACCACGGTGCAATGCATGGCGGTGGGCGAGGCCGCTGGAATGGCCAGCGCCATGTCGGTGGCGGCGGGCGTAACACCCAGATGCGTGGATATCGCAGCGCTGCAGCGGAAACTGGTGGAAGCAGGGGCAATTCTGTAATGTACAAATGCCTTTTTAATCACGAACTGCTGATCGCCGGAACGACGCAAACGCCTTGGCAGCGGTACGAGAAGGGGATTTGCGAGGCACAGCTGCGCGGCTTTATAGAGGAATTGCAGGGAACGGATGTAGACGCGGTGATGCTGTGCCCCACGGCCTGGAGGCGCAACTTGTGGCCTTCTCGGGTGGATCCCCATTGGCAGAACGAGGCGCCGGGGATGCCGGAACCATGTCCGGGCACGCCCATGAAGTACCACGAAAAGGCGTATTTTCGATGGCGGGAATTCATGCTGCGTGGTTTGGATCCGGTGGAGATTACGTGCGATGCGGTGCGCAAGGCTGGAATGGGGCTGTTTTTCAGCTATCGCATGAACGACCATCATCACTTTGTACACCGCAATTCTCCAACCCACAATACGCCCTATTTGCAGCTGCGGGATGCGCAGTTTTTGCCGGGACGTCCGCTGGACGAGAACACGACGGGATTTTTGGATTACGCGGACGAAAGAGTGCGGCGGTATTATTTCGAAATTCTTCGGGAATTGTGGTTCCGATATTCTCCGGACGGGTTGGAATTGGATTTCATGCGATCCCCCGTGTTTTTCCGAGAAGGAACGGACGGAACGGAAGTAATGACGAAATTTGTGCGGGATATTCGCGGCATGATCGGTGCAAAACCGTTATGCGTTCGCGTGCCGGCCACTCCGGCGGAAGCGATGAAAGCGGGCTTGGACGTTGCAACGTGGCTTCGGGAAGGCCTGGTGGACATGGTGAACGTCTCCTCATTTTTCATAAACGACCTGCGCTTGGGGATTCGGCAATATCGGGCGCTGAGCAATCGCGGAGCGATATACGGCGAAATGCATTTCATCGTAGAATCTGGCGCGTTTGGAGATTTTTCCAACAACGTGTTCCGCAAGACGAACCGCGAGCAGTACCGCGCCATGGCGCACCGGTACCTTTCCCAGGGAGCGGATGGCGTATCGCTGTTCAATTTTGATTATACCAGGGATCACCATTTCGGCGAACCCAGGCGATTGGGAGATTTTGGATGCGAACCGCCGTTGGATGTCCTGCGCGGCATTACGGACTTTCGTTCGCTGGACGCGGCATCCAGGCACTATTATTTTCGGGCGAATCAGTTTGACGAGAAGGATGACAGAAACGCGAGACTGCAAATTGTATTATCCCCTTGCCGCAGATCGGTATTGCGGGTTACGCTCAAAGATGCCATGCGCAGTCCCATGGTGCGCGCGCATCTGGATGGCGAGCCGTTGCCGGAAATCATGTATCCCGGAGAGCTGTTCGCGCCGTTGACAACGGAGGCATTGCCGGAACACGCGCGAACTTGGTTTTTTGAATTGCCTGCAAACGCTTCGGGTTCCCATACTTTGACGCTTTCTCAAGTGGGGTTGAAGCGTTCCGAATGGACGTCTGCGGAATATGCCGTGTACAAATAAACGGAAAATGGACGGGAAGGCAAACGAAGGATTGCACCGTCATGCTGACGCCGGAACGGAGTCGTGTGCATTTCGGTTCCCGGAAAAGGCAAAGGAACGGGGAAGCAAGCTGCCTCGCCATGGCCACCCTCTCCAGATTTTGCTGGAATCCTGCGGATTCCGGCCGCAAAATCAGCGCCCGTGGTTGCCGTACACGCCGCCAGCCACAATTGGAGTACGAGTGGCCCGAAGTCCCTCGTGCGCTCCCTGCGTTTTTTCGACAGTCTGAAGGCAAAGGAACGAGAAAATCGTTCCTTTGCCTTTTTGTATTTCGTTGTATCCTGGTGCTGCCTTTTTTTTGCAAAAGCTGCCTAAAAACAATGGAATTTGCCTGAAATTGATCAGATATATTGCGCGCAAGCCGAGCTTGTTGCTATAATACAGGCAAGAAAAGCGAAAGAAGAGAGCGCGGAATGCTTCGATACAAGGAAATTAAGTTGATGTTGACCGAGCTGATTGCGGGGATGAACAATGGCGATCGATTGCCGTCGCGCACAGTATTGAGCAAGCGGCTGGATTCCTCGCGGGCTACCATTGACAAGGCAATTCGAGAATTAACGGAAGAAGGCATGCTGGAATCCCGGTTTGGCAGCGGAACGTACGTGGCGCGGAAGCTGGATGGCGTAGCGATCAACCAGGAAAACTGGTGCTTGATCGTGCCGGACATTTCCGAGGCCATCTATGCGGGGCTGGCCAGCGGCGTTGAAAGCGCCGCCAAGGAGCGAAACGCCAACGTGATCCTGTGCAATTCGGAGAGCAACGCGGAAAAACAGGCGGAGTACATTGAACGGTTGATTTTGGCGGGGATCGACGGCTTCCTGATTGTTCCGGCCATTACCCGTAACGTGACGGAAAACATCAGCCTGTACCGCAGTCTGTGCCGTTCGAACATTCCGTTTGTGTTTTGCAACCGTGACGTGGAAGGCGTGACAGCGCCGATCATCAAATCCAACGATTTTTACGGCGGATATATCGCCACGCTGCATCTCATCGATCAGGGATATCGCAGCATTGCCTTTTTGGCGCGCCAGCGCTATCGCACCAGCGTGGACCGTTGCCAAGGATATATCAGCGCGCTGCAACAACGGGGAATTGAAATTGACCGCAAAAGAATTCTCATGCTGGATCATCAAACGGTGGAGGATTGCGGGGCGGAATTGCTGCGGTTGCTGGATGAAGGCGTTTGCATGGATGCGGTGTTTTGCTTTAATGATTCCATCGCGCTGGAAGTGATGCGCCGGCTTCAGGAGCGCGGCGTCCGCATTCCGGAGGACATGGGGATTCTGGGTTACGACAACATCGACGCATGCCAGCTGGCGCATCCGCCGCTCACCACCGTATCGTACAAAACCGTGGATATCGGCAGGATGGCCGCCAGGGTTTTGGGAAAGCTGTTGGACGAAGGCGGCAAGGAGGGCTTTGCGTATTATCTGATGCAGCCTGAAATTGTGGTGCGCGACAGTTGCCGCCGGAAAGAACCGTAAGTCTGCTTTGGAAATAGGGAATGGAAAGAAAGACAACCTGACCATTTTTCGCCAAATCTGCCTAATAATAGTCGTATGTATTGCGAATTCGTGCAGATGTAAATATAATTGTAATAGGCAGCCTGCGGATGGAAATCTTCTGCAGGCGGAAGCAAACCGCTTTCGGGCGGTTGCCAATACGATTTCCCAACGACGAAAAAGGAGTGAATCAACATGAAAAAGACTCTGAGGTTCCTGACCTGCGCGTTGGCGCTGATCCTCTGTCTGACTTCGGTTGCCTTCGCAGAGGACGAGAAGGTAACGATCACCTGGCTGGGCTACTATACGTCCAACATTACCGTTTCGGAAGATACGTATGCCGAAAAACTGTTGGAAGACACCTTCAACATTGAAATCATCCCTGTGACGGATGTTTCCCAGGAAAACATGGACGTGTTTATCTCCTCCGGCGAGATTTTGGACATTACCTGCTATTGCTCCTATCTGAACAGCGATTTCGCGTACATGTACGATCAGGAGCTGATTCGTGAATTCCCGGAGGAATGGCTGTGGGAGTATTATCCCAACGGCATGAAGGTGTACGAGGACTTCCTGGGCGCGGAGTTCTTTGAAAACGGCGATCATCTGATCGACGGCAAGTGCCTGTTCACCCCCTTCACCACCACCACCAATACATCCCAGCTTTGCATGATTTATCGCAAGGACTGGATGGAAAACCTGGGCATGAGCGAGCCCACCACGCTGGACGAGCTGCATGATTTGCTCTATGCCTTTACGTACAATGATCCCGACGGCAACGGCGTGGACGACACGTATGGCATTGACGTATCCTACGCATGGTGCGGCTTGTGGCCGGTATACGGATCCTTCGGCTTTGTCAACGGCTTCAGCAGCGGCAGCTTCTATCAGCAGGAGGATGGCAGCGTGACGTACACCGTCGTTACCGATGCGTACAAGCAGGCGCTGTCCATCATCAAGCAGTGGTACGATGAGGGCATCATTGATCCCAGCAGCGTTACCGACGATCGTTCCGCGATTCGCACCAAGTGGGCCAACGGCACCATCGGTTCCATGGTGGACAGCCAGACGTGGTTCTATTCCAACCGCGGCTCTTCCTCCATCGCCGCTATGGCGCAGGAAGTTTACGGCGAGGGCAGCGTGGACATTTTGGGCGCCATCACCTCTCAGAATGGAGACGGCAAGGTTTATAGTTCTGTCAACTATCCCAGCGTGCGCAACAATCGCGCGGTGTGCTTCACGGCGGATGCAACCGACGAGCAGATCATTGCCGTGCTGAAGATGCTGGACGGCATGGTG
>JAQXRL010000361.1 GCA_029218505.1 Eubacteriales bacterium
GAAATAATAGATTTCTTCCAGCACGCCTTCGGAAGGCATGTTGTCCGTGTCATGTTTGTGAGGCGGAAATCCGGCCCAGTTGCCGGGCGTGATGTAGGCCTCGCCGATGGTGAGCTTTTTTGCGTTGGTGGATCCGTCCACGATGAAGCTGGTGTCCCGTTCCCAGGGCTTGGCGCCCAGCCGTACCACGCGGACGTTTTCCTGGCGGATGACTTGCGGCTCGCTGTCCTGTTCGCAGGGCGTTCCGCACACGGCAATTTTCACGTTCCACAGGCTTTCAATGCGCACAACGCTGTTTCGCGGCGCGTAGAACGCTTCTGCCTTGGGGCTTTCGAATACGTTGCGGCGAACGCCTACCATGCCGTAATCCTGGCCGCCCACAGAAAAGCGCGCCTTGCCGCCCAGGACAATGAAGGCAACTTCCCGGTCCTGGGTTTCATACAGCAATTGACCGTTGGGTTCCAATTCAATGATGCCAAATTCCAGATCCTTCAGGGAGCTTTCTCCGATGGTGCAGAGGGGCGTGTATCCTTTGGAAGGTACATACGTCTTTTTGTAACAGTAGCTCATGACAATTCCTCCTCCATTTTTTGAATCATTTCGCTGCCGTCTCCCACCAGCGCGTAGTCCGCGTAGTCGAAGATCGGCGATTTTGGATCGTTGTTCACCGCCGCGATGACGCCGGAACGGTGCATGCCCAGAATGTGCTGTACGGCGCCGGAGATGCCGATGGCGACATATACCGCAGGGCATACGGTGTGGCCGGTTTGGCCGATTTGGCAGGAATATGGCGCATAGCCAAGGTCCACGGCGCCGCGGCTGGCCCCAACCCGGGCGTGCAGGGTTTCCGCCAGACGGCGCAGGCGGAAAAAGTCCTCCTTCGCAAGACCTCTGCCTCCGGCAAGGATGACATCCGCGCCTACGGGACTGTCCGAAGGCAGAGACGTGCTGGACAGCAATGCGATCCGGGATGGCGCCGGACGCAGGACCATGCGCTCCGGCATGCGGTCTGTATCCCGAAGGACGGGTGGGTCGAAGGATCCCGGCCGCACCAGCGCCATCTGCGGCCGGGCGTCGGGACACAGGATCTCCGCCAGCTGCGCGCCGCCCCATGTGGGCCGAATTTGCGAAAGCAGGCCGTCCTTCGTCGCCTCCAGCGCCGTGCAGTCTGCCGTCAGTCCTGTGCGCAATTCCGTGGCGATTCGGGAAGCGATGTCCCGCATGCATGGCGTGGAGGAAAACAGGACGGCGTCCGGCACCGCTTGCGCCAGCAAGGCGGTAATTTCGCGGGCGAGAATTCCCCCGTCCAGGCGCATTGCCGGCGGGACGTCCAGAAGAATTGCCCGGTCCGCGCCGGCGGCAAGCGCCTTCTGACCGTCGCCTTCCGTATAGAGACAGGTGGTGCTTCCGCCGGAAAGCGCAGATGCCCGGGCAATGAGGGGCGGATCGGGCGCGTTGCAGATCACCCAAACGCTGCCGCGCAATTTTTGCAGGCTGCTGGATGAAATCCGCGTCTGACGCGGCGGATGGATTCGCGCTTCCCGAAGAATTCGGAGAAGTTCGGAGGCGCTTTTCAAGAATACGGGGTGGCGCTTTCCGGCGGGCAGGGGAAATACTCGTGTGACGCGGGTGGGGGAACCGGCAAGGCCGCAAAGCGACGCGTCCAGTTCCAGGTCGTTGAGGGAAAGCCGGCGAATGACGGCGCTCTTGGCCCGGCGCATTCCCAGAATTCCCATCAAACGCAGAGGATAACTGCCCTCCCGCAGGCAAAACACGGCAGGAAGATCCGCTTTCAGCGTTTGGACGGCCTGGGAGGTTTCCGATTGGCACAGGCCGTTTCTGTCCAGCATGCATACGTCCGTCACGCAGGGAATGTCCAACAGGGACGCCATGCGGAAGGGCGTCAGGGATGTTTCGCCGTCCACGGCCCTGCGTCCCGCGAGGATCATGTCGAAAGGACCGAGCTTCCTGGCGGCGGCGGCCAGCACGCGGGCGGTGGCAAGGGTATCGGAACCTGCCAACGCGGGGGCGCTGATTTGCACAGCGTCGTCCGCGCCCCGGGCAATGGCTTCCCGCAGCATTTGTTCCACGCTGTCCGGCCCCATGGACACAACGGTGACGCGGTCGCCGCATTCCCGCAGGCGCAGGGCGGCTTCCAGCGCGCAGGCATCGGAGGGATTCAGGATGCGGGCGGCTCCGGAATCGGAGGATTCCCGCACCTGCTTGAGACATACGAAGATGTTCATGGATCAGTCCTCGCCGTCGTGATAGATGGGCGCAAGGGCGTCATGGATGCGCTTGTAGAAGCCGAATCGCGTTTCGTACAGCGCTTGCGTGGCGGGATTGGGACGGACGATTTCTTTGGGACGCACGCATTTTTCCACGCTGTGCCGGAAGGAATCGAACACGCCTGCCGCCACGCCTGCCAGCATGGCGGAACCCAGAGAAGAATCCACATTTTCCACGGTGGAGAGAGGAATGCCCAGCATGTCCGCGAGAATTTGCCGCCATAGAGGGCTTTTCGCGCCACCGCCAATGACCGTGGCGGTATCGGGCGCAATGCCCAGAGTCTTCAGCACTTCGTAGCAGTCCTTCATGGAATACGCCACGCCCTCCAATACGGCGCGGTTGAAATGCGCCTTGGTGTGAGCGGCGGAGATGCCCGTGAAGCTGCCGCGCAGCATGTCGTCGCAGTAAGGCGTGATTTCTCCCTGCAGATAGGGATGAAACATCAGGCCGTCGCATCCGGCGGGCACGGTTGCCGCGTCGGCGCTCATCAGTACGTATGGATCCGTGTTCCGGCGCTGGGCTTCCAGAACCTCCGCGCCGCACAGAACGTCCCGGTACCAGCGGTTGGAGGCTGCGCAGGATTTCGTCGCCGTGCCGGGATACCACATGCCGGGAACCACATGACGATAGCACACCAGCAATTTGGAAACCACCGCGTGATCGGTAATGGGACAGATGCGGCCGGCGGTGGCCAGCTTTACCGTGGCCTGTCCGGGTCGAATGGCGCCGGAAGCGTATACCTCCATCACCGTATCTGTGGAACCGGCGATGACCTTCGTGGAAGCGGAAAGCCCGGTGTCCCGAAGCGCGGCGGGCGTCATGGGAGAGAGAACCTGCGCCGGATCCACGATTTCCGGCATGACGTTCATGCGAAGGCCCGCAAGCCCCAGCAAAAAATCGGACCATTCGTTTTTGGTGGCGTCCAGAAGCATGAAGCCCATGGCTTCGATGGCATCGGTGACAAAATCTCCGGTGAGACGATAGCGCACGTAGTCCTTCATGGACAAAACCTTTCGGATGCGCCGGTGGTGTTCCGGTTCGAATTCCTTCAACCACATCAGCTGGGGCAGCGTCCAAAGCGCTCCGGGAGCATTGTAGCTCAGGCGAAAGATTTCCTCGCCGTGGTTTGCTTGAAGCTGCTGGGCTTGTTGCGCGCTGCGCCGGTCCGTCCAATAGATTGCCGGGCGGATGACGCGGTCGTTTTCGTCCAGCAGTACGGCCGGATGGGTGGCTCCGTCCAGCGCCAGAGCGGCGATGTCCGCCGGTGAAATGCCGCTGACGCGCAAAATTTCCCGGATGTTGCGAAGCAGGGCCCGGTAAGAATCCTCCGGGTCCTGCTCCGCCCAGCCGTTTTTGGGATAATGGGTGGGGTATTCCGTGGTAGCCGTGGCGACGACGGCGCCGTCTTCCCGCAGCAGCGTGGCTTTCGACGCGCCGCCGCCAAAATCGCAGCCGAGCAGATATTGCATGTTGTTTCCTCCGTTTACCGACAGGCGGAATCCAGCAGGGTGAACAGATCGCAGAGCCTCATGTCTTCCGGAATCGCCTGGGACAGCACGTCCAGCGCCTGGGGATCCGCCGCAATCAAGGTTGTCATGCCTGTGCGCCGGACGTCGTCCCAGCGGCCTTCCGCCGTCATGTGCGCCAATTCGGGCGCGTATTGCAAAAATACCTCGCTGCCGCAGCATTTCGCCATGCGCCGGTTCAGGAACATCTCCTTGAGGGAAATCCCCATGGCGGCGATGAGATCCCGGGCGGGCTGATGTTCATCCAAGTCCCGCGCCAGCGGCGTGGCATCGTGGTAGGTGGCGGTCATGGAGAGCTGTTCTGGATGCAGACGTCCTTCGCGCACCAAATTTGCAAAATATGCGGTGGCGGTGGTCGTTTCCGCGTTCAGGGCAATGCCCCAGGCGGCGAAGTTGTGCTTGATGAAGGCGGCGTCATAGCTGTCCAGCAGCACAACCAGCTTTGCCCCGGTGGCATGAATGGCGTCGGCACAGGATTGCGCCTGTGCGCGCACGTCCTCCACATAGCCCATCAGATCGCCCAGAGCGCACCCCGTGTCCGGCTCATTCTGCATCACGGTGAAGGATACCCCTGCCTTGCGCATCAGGGAAATTGCCGCCCGCGCCATGTCCTGGCGGCGATACGCGGCGGTTTGGCCCAAATACAGCAGCACTTCCGCCGTTTCGGGCATTGCATCCAACGGGATGCGATCTTCCGCGTTCATGCCGAACATGTTGCCGGTGGTTTGGATGTTTTCGATGACTTTTTCCACCGGTGCAGGCGCGATGCCTTCCACGATGGCCTGTGTGCGGGCTTCCCGGATGAAAATGGGTGGCTCAAAGCCCGTGGCGCAGTCGTTGGTGCAGGAGCCGCACAGCGTGCATTCGTACATGGCCTGCGCGGTGTCTGCATCCATGGCGTGTCCGCGCTGGTCCAGGGACACCAGCAGTCCCTTGGCGCGGGGCGTGTTTACCTCGCGGCCGGTTTTCAGGCCCACGGGGCACAAATGGCGGCACATCCAGCAGAACCGGCAGGCGTCCGCGTGTTTCAATGCGGTTTGCGTAAACATATCTCACACCTCCCGATTACAGCCCCAGTTTGTAGGGGTTCATGATGCCGTTGGGATCCAGACTCTTTTTCAGGCCTTCCAATACCTGCATGGCGGGGCCGTATTGTTCCTTCATCAGGCGGGAGAGCTTCAGGCCGATTCCGTGGTGGTCGTTGATGACGCCGCCGTTTTCCATGGCGGCGCGCACGCCGGCGTTCCAGATGCGGTTGTGCAGCCGGATGGCCTCGTCGGGATCCTCCGGCGGATTGTCCAAAATGAAGCGGTCATAGATCATGGTGCCCCATTCGTACCAGTGGGAACAATGGGCAATAAAGCGAACGCCGGGGAAGTTGTCCTCGATGGCGTGTTTCATGGCCCAATAGATCTTCTCCACGTTTTTGTATGTACACACCGTGTCCATGGTGCCGAACATCTGGGGAATGTCCATGATGTGTCCGGGATAGAAGAACGTAATGCGGTTTTCATACCACTTTTCGCCGTATTCGCTGCCCAGATCCTGCGCGCCGAATTTTGTACAGATTTCCTGCACGATTTCCATTTCAAGATCCACGATGCGCTCCATGCCTTCGCAGGTCACGTTCATGAAGCAGCCTTTTTTCTCAAATCCCAGGATCTTCTTGATGATGGATACGGTTTCCGCCTGGTCGAAAAAGCGGAGGATGGAGGGCTTCACTTTTTGCATGAGGGCCGCGCCTGCCTCGAAGCCGCTGGACATGTCCGGAAACAGGAACGCGCGATGCTTACGGCATTCCGGCATTTCAAACAGTTTGAAGGTGGCCTTGGTGATGACGCCCAGCGTGCCTTCCGAACCGATAAACATTTGGTTCAGATCCGGACCGGCCGCGTGCTTGGGCACGGGCAGCGTGTTGATGATATCGCCGTTGGGCAGCACCACCTCCATGCTGACGCACATATCGTCGATCTTGCCGTACTTGGTGGAAAGAATGCCGATGCCGCGATGGCCCAGCGCGCCGCCGATGGTGCCGCAGGTGAGGCAGGAGGGAATATGCATGCAGGAATATCCCTTTTCGTTGGCATACCACTCCAATTGCTGGAAAACCATGCCGGTTTCGGCGGTAATGGTGCGGCTGACTTCGTCAATTTCAATCAGGCGGCTCATGCGCTTGGTGTCCAGAAGAATGCCGCCCGCCATGGGCAAAGCGCCGCCCTGGCTGCCGCTGCCGCCGCCCCAGGTGTGCACGGGTATTTTATAATAGTTGGCGATTTTCAAAATGGCGGATACTTGCTCGGCACAATCCGGGCGAACGATGAAATCCGCCGCAGGCGGCGTCTGTCCGCGATCCGCCCACATGCGGCTGATCCAGAAATAATCCACGCCATAGGTCAATTTATCACATTCCCGGGTGCTGACATTTTCCTGGCCGACGATGTCCTCCAATTCGCTCAACACCATGTTGAACATAAAGGCTCGCTTTTCCATGAACGTACTCCTTCCGACGGTTATTTCAGATGAAACTGGGGCAGCCACGGCTTGCTGAAGGCGAATAACTCGTCCACCATGGCGCGAATTTCCCGCAGATCCAGCACGGCGGCGGTGAGGGGATCATAGCATACGGCCTTATAGATCAGTTCCGGATCGCCTTCGAAGCTGGCGCGCACCGCCATTTCCTCAATTTGACTGGAAAGGGACATGAGCGGCAACAGCTCGTCCGGAATTTTGCCTACGTGCATGGGCAACAGGCCATCCCGGCACGCCAACACCGGAACCTCCACGCAGGCGCCGTAGGGCAGGTTGTCCACCAGACCAAAGTTGCGCACGTTGCCGTTGAATTTGTACAGTTCACCGTCGCCGATCATGGCGTTGAAGATGCGGGAAGCGTATTCGTTTCCGCGCTTTAGATCCAGAGGCTCGCTGAGGAATTTCTGCAGGTCCGCTTCATAATTGCGGGCGCGCTCTTCCCGGGTTTCAATGGTGAAATTGGTGCGGCCCGTGTTCCAGCTGGTGCCCTGATAACAATATTTTTGCAGAAGGTCTTCCCGCTTGCGGAACCACGGCGTGTATTCTGAACAATGGCCGCTGGATTCGGTGACATAATATCCCATGGCCAGGAACAATTCGTTGCGCACGATATCTTCATCGTATACGGCCTTGTCCTCCAAGGTGCGCCGGCGCAATTCGGGATACAGGTTTTCTCCGTTGTGTTCCAGCTTGAGATAATAGGCCATGTGGTTGATGCCGGCGCAAAGATACCGGATCTCGTCCGCCGGAATGTTCAGAATGCGGGCGAATTTTTCGATGCCGCCCTGTACGCTGTGGCAAAGGCCGGTGGTGGTGATTTCCGGGGCGGCTTCCTGCATGGCGCGGCAAAGCATCGCCATGGGGTTGGTGTAGTTCAGGAAAATGGCGTTGGGACAGTAACGCTGGATGTCTTTCAGAATGTCCAGCATGACCGGCACGGTGCGCAGGAAGCGAAAAATGCCAGCCGGATTGCGCGTGTCGCCGACGTTGATTTTTACGCCGTGACGTTCGCAGATGAGCAGATCGTTTTTGAACACCTCCAGCGGCTGCGCCATGAGCATGCTCAACACGCCGTCCGCGCCGGGCAAAACTTCCGTACGGTCCGTGGTGCAGACGACCTTGGCGGGATAACGGCCTTCGTCAATGATGTGCTGCACGGCCTTGCGCGCGTGTTCCAAACCTTCGGGGTTGATGTCTACCAGCGCCAGCGTGGCGTCGGCAAAAGCGGGATACGTAAGGATATCCCGCACCAGATTTCGGGTAAACACATAGCTGCCTGCGCCGATCAGGACAAATTTTTTGCTCATAGGATGTTCTCCTTTGCGTTATACTTGGAGAGATTTGTGCTGGCGAAGGAAGGCTTGCGCGTCCTCATAGGAAGGAACGCCGTCTCTTGCGCCAAAATGGGTGCACTTCATGGCGGATACCGCGCTGGCAAATTCCGCGCAAGCGGCGAAATCTCCGCAACCGCGAAGATAGCCTGCCACAAACGCGCCGTGAAACACGTCGCCTGCGCCGCAGGAATCCACCACATCCACGGGAAAAGCCGGTATGCGGCGCAGACCGCCGTCCTGCCAAAGGAGGCAGCCGCGGGAGCCCTGGGTCACGGCCAACACCTGGGGCTTGTACTGCGCGCGGAGCATCGCGGCGGCGGTTTCCGCATCGGATTGAGCGGTGAGCTTTCGGGCGAATTCCTCGGATGCGATGAGAAAATCCACGAAGGGCAGCAGCCGTTCAATGCCCGGATAAGTTCCGCCCGCGTCCAGGCTTACCTTTACGCCATGTGCCCGGGCGAAGCGTGCGGCGTGAATTGCCGCTTCCAGATGATGCCCGTCCAAATGCAGCACCTTTGCCTGGGCAATCGCGTCCAGATCGATTTCCACCGGCATGGGCGCGGGTAGGGTGCCCTTGTTCCATACGCAGGTGCGGGTGGAACGGGCCGTGTTCAAAAGCACGAAGGAATGGAAAGATGTGCAGCCGGGCTTGAGGACGACGCGCCGGGTTTCCACGCCGTACTTGGCGAAATCCTGAAGCATGTATTGTCCGTACGTGTCGTCGCCCATGGTGCCCAGGTATTCTGTGGATACGCCCAGCCGGCTGGCGGCCACCAGCGCCGTGGCGCAGGGGCCTCCGCCTTGAATCATGGTCTGGGTGGCCTGCAGTTTGGAATCCTCCTGGGGAAATGCGGCGGAAAGCATGAGGGTGTCGTATACCGAGGCGCCGATGCCAATTACGTCAGCCATTTGCAGCCCCCTCCGCGCCCAGCAGCCGAATTTTTTCTTCCGCAAAGCGGCGAACACAGGAGATGGGTTCCCGCATGAACAGATCCACCGCCACGATGTCCCGGGAAACCTCGAATACGCCGTCCAGGAAGGAATAACACAGATCCGTGCCAAAATTCACCTTGCGAATGCCCGCTGCAACGGCGGCGCGCACCTGTTGGTCCGGCACGCCGGAGCCGCCGTGGAGCACCAGCGGGATGCCCGTTGCGCGGCGGATTTCCGCAATGCGCGGGATGTCCAGCGTGGGCGCTTTTTTATAGCGGCCATGGGCGGTTCCCACCAGAACGGCCAGCGCCGCCACGCCCGTTTGGCGCACAAATTCGGCGGCCTCTTCCGGCTTGGTGTATTCGCCCATGAATTCGTCCCTGGTGGTGCCCACGTGGCCCAGCTCGCCTTCAATCGGGACGCCTACGAAGCCTGCGCGTTCCGAGATCATCTTGGTGACGGCGACATTTTCCGCAAAGGGCAGGGCGGAGGCGTCGATCATCACGCCGGTTGCGCCGTTTCGCAGGGCGCGCTCTACTTCTTTTTCCCCGGCGCCGTGATCCAGATGGAAGGCGCAGGGAACCTTCATGCCTGCGATGGCCCGAAGAATCACCGGGGACAGCATGTCGCCCAGTTCGCTGTCAAACAGGCGGCTGTACACCTGAAAGATGACCGGGGCGCGCAGCGATTCCGCAGCCTGCATAACGCCCATGACCGTTTCCATGTTGTATACGTTAAATGCCGGAATGGCGCATTGCTTTGCCTCGGCGATTTCCAGAATTTCCTTGAGATTGATGAGCATGGCGTTCCTCTCCAATGCGTTATTCTACGGTATCGATGGCCAATCCCGGTACGTATTTGGCGAATTCTTTCAGTTCTTCGGTGTAATCGCCCTCGATTTCCGCCATGTGGTGAATATAAGGGCCTTCGATGAGCTTCTTTTCCCACTTGGACAAGTTGTCGAACTTTGCCCACAGATATGTGCCGAAGGTATATGGTCCGTCGGTGGTGGTAAAATTGCCCGTCAGCATGGAGTAATTCCCGTTGTCCTGGTCAAAGCGCGCGATGGTGTAATCTCCGTCCTTTACCTGGAACCACTGGCGCATGTTCACATTTTTGCAAACGCAGCCTTCTTTCTTCAGGGAATAGGCGAAGGGCCCGCAATGCCAGAGCAGTTCGCTGTTCCTGTCCTGCGGATTGCGCACGGTGAATTCGCCGAAGAAGGGTTTCTTTTCTCCCAAAGAAGCGCAGGCCAGCAGCGCCATGGAGATGGTGCCATGCATGTCCGATTCGCATCCGATGATGTATCCCATGTCCGCCAGGATGCTGTACGCCGTGCAGGGCATTGCGCCCACCGCCAGCTGCATGGCCGTCCAGCATTCCGCAGAGACCGCCTGCACTTTGTATTCCGCGAAGATTTCTTCATATAGCAGCACAAAGGCGTATACCTTTTTCAACAGCGGCGGGGTGAGATCGTCCATTTCGTACCGGCTGAGAAGCAGTTTTGCGCCCTCCTCCAGTTCGGCGTCCCGCTGCGCCAGGATGCGGTTGTACTTGTCCAGCACCACCGCCAGGTTTACCGGAATTACGCGGATGCCGAATTTTTGCATCAATTCTCCTTCGTTGAAGATGACGGAACAGAAGGGCTTGGGCCGCATGCCCACCTGGGCGATGCGCATGCCCCGGAAATTTTTCACCATGCACGCCACGGACACAAATTTCGCAAAGCCTTTTGCGAAGATTTCGTCTTCGACATAGCAGGTTTCTATGTAGGAAAAGGGAATATTGTTGCGCTGCAGCTGGCGGCTGACGCCGAACAGGCCGCACTGGCTATCGCAGAAACGGGAACCGTCGGGCAAAAATTCGTCCTCCATGGGCGCCCAGATCAAGGTGGGCACGTTCAGCGCGCCTGCGACCTGCGCGGCAATTTCCTCGTTGCCGAAATTGCAGTTGATGATGACCACGGCATCCACCTTTTCGGCGCGGAAACGATCAATGACCTTTTCCGCGTCGTCGTCGTTGTACATGACGGCGACGGGATTGATGCCTGCAAGATCCACGAAGGATACGTGTTCGTCTGCAAAGTGCTCTTCGATGTATTGCACGATTCTGTGGCCGCGTTCTTCTGCCTTTTCCCAGTTGAAGATGCCCGGCCGGGGCGTAACGTCTCTGCGCATGGGCGCCAGACCAACCCGCACATGATAATTCAGCATGCATTTCATCCTTTCCGGTATTTATGGTTCTGAAATGATTATAGACCGGATTCCCTTGAAAAAACAATACACAAACATGCTTATATATGCACATTGTTGCGATTTGCGCTTGACGAAGCGCACAGGCTGGGGTATCATTCTGTTGGAGCGGGAGGTATGCGAAATGAAGATGATCAACGGCGGCAGTCTGTACAACAGCGACCGTGTTTCCGACGATTACCTTTCCATCAACAACTGTGGCTATACGGCAGCCATGGGCAGCGACATGACCACCGTGCGTCCCAGAGGCCGGGCGGATTATCTGATTTTGTACGTGTGGCATGGCCAATTGCGCCTGCGGGAAAAAAACATGGACAAAACCCTGCCGGAGGGAACGCTGGTTGTGTACAGACCGTGGGAAAGCCAGCAATACACCCATGTGGCGGCCAAGCGGACGGAAGTGTATTGGCTGCATTTTTCCGGGCACGGCGTGCCGGAATTGCTGCGCAAAAGCGGATTGGACGGCCGAACCGCGGAAATTGGTTGCGTGCCGGAGGTGCGGGAACAGTTTTTGCGCATCATTCGGGAATTGCAACTGAAACAGTACCAATATGAGATGTATTGCAATGCGTACATTCTGTTTTTGCTGTCGGTGCTGTCCCGAGGAAGAATGCAAAAGGAAAACGCCGGATGCGCCCAGAAGTACCGGCGCATTTCCGACGTGATTGAGCAGATGAACCTGCGATGCCAGGAAGATTTGTCCGTAGGGGATTTGGCGGCCATGTGTGATTTGAGCGAATATCATTTCATTCATTTGTTCCGGGAATACACCGGGGTGTCGCCGTATGCATATCTTACGCGCTTGCGCCTGGAACGGGCGAAAGATCTTATGGCGTCCACCACCATGAACATCTCCGAAATTGCGAACGCTGTGGGATATTCGAATCCGCTGTATTTCAGTCGGCTGTTCCGGCGTCATGTGGGCGTTTCCCCCAGCCGGTTTCGGGAGGGAAGCCGATAGGCGTCAATGGGCGAGCGCGGCAGATTCGCCGGCACTTTCCCGGGCCATGGACCGAACCACGTCCGCGCTGTGGCGCAACATGACGGATTCCTCCGGCGAGAGCGGGATGGACAGCACGCGTTCCACGCCGCTTCGGCCCACCACGCAGGGCAGGCTGAGACACACATCTTTCAGACCGTATGGTCCGTTTAGCAGCGTGGACACGGTGTGGATGGCATGTTCGTCCCGCAGAACGGCCTGGGCGATGCGATGGACGGCAAGCGCCACGCCGTAATTGGTGACGCCCTTGTTTTCGATGATGGTGTAGGCGGCGCCGCGAACGTCCCGGTCAAATTCCGCCTTCATGCGTTCCGGCAGCGTGGCGTTGCATCCGCCGCATTGGCGGCAATATTCCCCGACGTCCATGCCGGCAATGTTGGTAATGCTCCAGGCGGGAAGTTCGCTGTCGCCGTGTTCTCCCAGCACGTAGGCATGGATGTTCCGGGGATCCAGGCCCGTATGGGCTGCCAGCATCCAGCGGAAGCGCATTGAATCCAGCGCCGTGCCGGAACCCATTACTCTGGACGGAGGGAAGCCCGTGCAGTACACGGCCGTCCGGGTTAGTGCGTCCACGGGATTGCTTACCACCAACAGAATGCATTCCGGCGCGCGGTTGGCAATTTCTCCCGCCACGCTTTCCATGATGCGCATGTTTTTGTCCGCCAGGGCGCGCCGGCTTTCTCCCGGCGCCTGGTTTGCGCCGGCGGTCATGACCACCAGATCCGCGCCGGCAAGGACGTCCCATCCGCCGGAGGATACCTTTACCGGTTTTCCGGCAGCCAGCGCGTGGGCGATGTCCAACGCCTCTCCCGCGGCTTTTTTTTCATGGATGTCCGTGAGGACGATTTCTTCCGCCAGGCCGGAAATTCCCAGCGTATATGCCGTGGTTGCGCCTACCTGACCGGCGCCGATGATTGCGATTTTTGCCATGTTCCTTCCTCCAATCCGGATTAGTATGCGCCGCTTGGAAGGCATCGATTCCGGCGCAAACGCGTTGCGCCAAAGGATGAAATGTGTTATCATAAAGCAACGACGGGAGGGATTGGGTGAAGAACACGACGCTGTGCTATATCCGGAGGGGCGAAGAATATCTCATGCTGCACCGGATCAAAAAAGAAAACGACGAAAACCGGGACAAGTGGATCGGCGTGGGTGGAAAATTTGAGGAAGGGGAAAGCCCGGAAGAGTGCGTGTGCCGGGAAGTGTTGGAGGAAACCGGCCTTGTCCTGGAGGAGTATGCGCTGCGGGGCATTGTGACGTTCGTATCGGACGTGTGGCCCGCGGAATACATGTTTCTGTTTACCGCGGACCGCGTTTCAGGCGATATCAAGGAATGCGACGAAGGCCAGTTAGAGTGGATTTCCCGAGATGCGTTGTATCGCCTGACGATGTGGGAGGGGGACAAAATTTTCCTTCGCTTTTTGCAGGAGGAAAGGCCGTTTTTCTCCCTGAAACTGGAATACCGGGGGGAACGCCTTGTCGGGGCGGCGCTGAATGGCGCGAAGATGCAGCTGTAGCCGAAAACCGCCGCGGCACGGGCAAACCCGTGGGAACGCGGCGGTTTCGAAAACGATCAGACATAATATGGGTTTGGCTGCACAGGAGCGCAATCAGGCCGATGAAGACGCCGACGCACAGCAAACCGGTGGCAAGAATGTATAGGATTTCCATCCCGATTCGCCCTTCATAAAACTTGTGCGCCCCGCAGCCCCCAGAAACAGACGCAGGAGAAACGCCGTCCGCCTGTTCTTTGGCCGTCCATGCGCCGAGACGCCGACGGCGTTTATATTGGCGTTTGTGTTTTCGTTGGCATTGTTGATGACGATGTTGGGCTGAACGCCATTCGCAAAGTTTTTTACCTGGCAGCCGCAGTTGGGACAGATGACCGCTGCTGCGGCGATTCGCTTTCCGCAGCGCTGGCAAAATTTGATATTCTGATAGACGGAGGTGCATTGCCGATGTCTGTGCCGCTGCGGCGAGGTTTTGGAAATTTGCAGGGAACGGGAAATTCGATGAAGCGCGGAAATGACGAAAAATTTACTTGCAAATTGTCCCGCGGGAGGATACAATAAACATGAGCATAATGCGGAAGAATTGTTGTTGTTACAGCGTGTGCAGAGAGCGCGTTCTCAGGCTGAAAAGCGCGCGGCGC
>JAQXRL010000362.1 GCA_029218505.1 Eubacteriales bacterium
TCAATCCGACTCCGCCGATCAGGAGCTTGTGGATGCCAAGGCACAGTTGGACGATGCGCTGAAGCAGATTACCGAGGCAATTGCGCAGCTGCAGGACGGCTTGCTGCAATATCAGACAGGATATGCGGATTATCGGAATCAAGTGGATGGCGGAATCAAGGAAATTACGCGATCCATGTATGAATTGAGCAATGCGGAGCGGGAACTTGCCCAGGGCGAAGAGGAATATCAGAAAGCTTATGAAGAGACATATACCCAGCTTGAGGCAGCCCGCAAGAAGTTAGACGACGGTTGGAGAGAATACAATAAAGGCATGGCGGAGTTGGAAGACGCGGAGAAGCAGTACAACGAAGGCCTGGCCCAGTACAATGATGCCGTAGAGAATTACGACAATTACAAGGCGCAATATGAAGAAGGAAAGCGCCAATACGAACTGGCGGAGGATGCGTACAGCGACGCCAGCACGTTGGTGAGTTCGTCTCAAAATATCGTAAACGATCTGCAATCCGTGAAAGATGCACAGGATGCAGGGGAAGAAGTTCCTGAAGGCACCATGAATAACATCGCCAGCAATGCCAGCAGTGCGGCGAGCGCGGCGGGTTCCCTGATGCAGAACGAACTTGTTCAGGATTCGGAGATCGATACTTCTGGCATTGGGGACAGATTGACGGCCTTGGGAAATGAGATTGCCAATTCTGATGACGTTAGTCAGACAATGATTGACGAAGCAAACGGGATTTTGTCGGATTCCCAGGCGCAGCTGAACACCGCGCGTTCCGAATTGGACAGCGCGAAAGCGCAGTTGGAGGAAGCGGAACAGCAATTGGCGGACGCAGAGGAGCAGATCGCCAACGGAAAGCAGCAATTGGACGAGGCAAAGGAAAAAATCGACGCAGGGAAAAAAGAACTCGCGGCGGCGAAGGAAGAACTCGACGCAGGGGCGCGCGAATATAATGCAGGGAAGAAGGAGGCAGACGAAAAGTTTGCAGCAGCGCGGGCGGAATTGGACGCCGCGCGCAAACAAATTGACGAAGGTTATGCGCAGATTGCGGAAGCGCGGATCGCCATCAATCAGGGCGTAGAAGAAGGCGCTGCGGAACTGGTTTCCTCCCAAACGGAATTGGAAGACGCTCAAGTGGAGATCCAGAATGCCCAGGAGGAGTACAGCAAGGGATTGCAGGAATACAATGCTGCTGTGGAAGAAGCGGAAGCGGCAATTGCCGACGGACGCCAGCGCATATCTTCCGCGCGCGCAAGCATTGAGAACGTGGAATCGGGCTATTGGTATACCTTTAGCCGGGATGACATGGTGGTGTATTACACCAATTACACCCAGGATACCGACCGCATCGACGCCATCGCGGCGATTTTCCCGGTGTTCTTCCTGCTGGTGGCGGCGTTGGTGTGCCTGACGACGATGAAGCGCATGGTGGATGAGCACCTGACGGAAATGGGAACATACAAGGCGTTGGGATATTCTTCCGCGGCAATTTCGATGAAGTATATTCTGTACGCCCTGGCGGCCAGCATCGTGGGCATTGTAATCGGCCAAGTCGTTTGCATTCAGGTGCTCCCGCAGGCAATTGCGTCTGCATATTCCAGCATGTACAACATGCCGAAGCTGCAGCGAGTGGTGCCGTGGAACATGGTAATCGTTTCCTCGCTGGTGTCTTTGGCCAGTACGGTTCTGGTGGCTTGGTATAGCGCCGCAAAGGAACTGAAGGTTCGCGCGGCGACGATGATGCGTCCCAAGGCGCCAAAGCCGGGCAAAAAGATCTTCTTGGAGAAGATTGGCTTTGTGTGGTCGCACATGAATTTCTCCAACAAAGTTACCGCGCGGAACATGTTCCGATACAAGGTGCGGCTGATTATGACGGTGCTTGGCGTTGGCGGATGTATGGCGCTGATGGTGTCGGGCTTTGGGTTGCAGGACGCCATTATGCCCATTACGACCAAGCAGTTTGGCTATATTTGCAAATATGGCGGCATGGCGGTGATGACAACGGGCTACGACGAAGCGCAAGCCGGCCAGCTGTACAACGACATGATGGAAGATCCGCGCGTAGAAAGCGCGATGGTGATCAGCCAGCGCACAGGTTCGGTAAGCGCGGGAAAAACCGACGCGACGCTTACGGATGTGTACCTGTATGTGCCCATGAATCCGCAAGCCTTGCCGGAAATGATCAATTTGTACGATTACAAGACCGGCGAGCTGCTGACGCTGGAAGGCGATTCTATCATCGTGACCCAGAAGATTGCGGAAAAACTAGGCATCGACGTGGGAGATACCTTTGTGTACACATGCGATGAGGTGGAATATGAATTGTATGTGTCCGGCATCGTGGAAAATTATGTATACCACTATATCTACATGCTGCCGGAAACCTGCAAGGCCATCTTCGGAAACGACATTCGTTACAACAGCGTAATGCTGAATGTGACGGATGAGACACTGGCAGACGGAGGAACACAGTTTGTGTCCGACTGGCTGGCGCGCAACCCGGACTTCTACGTGATGCAGATGATCGATTCTGCCATTGAAGATGTTTCCGGCGTGATGGATAGCCTGAATATGGTGGTGGTGATCATGATCATCGCCGCAGGCGCGCTGGCATTCGTGGTGGTTTACAACCTTACCAACATCAACATCTCTGAACGCGAGCGCGAAATTGCAACGTTGAAGGTGTTGGGCTTTACCGCCAAGGAAGTGAACTTGTATGTGTTCCAGGAAATTGCGCTGATGACATTGCTGGGAATTCTCCTGGGCGCAATCGGCGGCCGGTTCCTGGCGATGTTCATGATTCAAACGGTTGAGGTGGACATGGCAATGTTCATCCGCAAGGTGGACTTTTCCAGTTACATATATTCCATGCTGCTAACAGTGTTGTTCACGGTGTTGGTGAATCTGTTGATGAGCAAAAAAATGAAAAATGTCAGCATGGTAGAAGCACTGAAGGCCATTGAGTAATGCGTAAAAGCAGGGGGCGTAAACATGAAAAATCGTTATCAGAAAAAGTTGTATGAAGCCGAATATCTTCCGGACATCCGCTCGCTGCTATATCGCGGCAAGGCGCTTTATCCGCATCACACGGTGATGGTGGAAATTGCTGGAAAGGATCAGGAGCGCCGTTTGGGATACAGAGAGTTGTGCGATAATGCAGAAGCGCTTGGAACCGCGATGATTGCCCATGGCATGAAAAACGCCCATATTGCCATCATCGGCGAAAACTGTATCGATTGGGTGCAGGCGTATTTTGCGATTGTTTGTGGAGTAGGCGTGGCGGTGCCCATGGATCGTGAACTTACGGAGAGTTTTGTTCGGACGCAGCTTCGTATGAGCGACACCAGCGTGGTGGTCTGCACGGATCGTTATGCCAAAATGATTCGGGAGATCATGGATACAGAAGATTTTTTGAAATCTGCCATCATCATTCATGCGGAGCCAGGCAAGGAATATCCGGGCTTTTTGCGGATCGACGATCTCATCGAAGAAGGACGCAAATTGTTGGCCAATGGGAACAGGAGCTTTCTGGACGTGGAGATCAATCCAACGGAGATGTGCGAAATCGTGTTTACGTCCGGAACCACTGGCGCAAACAAGGGCGTGATGCTCTCCAACAAAAACATCATGACCGTTGTACATTCGGCCATGACGCTGATTCGCGTGGATTTGCAATGGCGAAGCTTTTCTGTGCTGCCGTTGAATCATTGCTATGAGAAGAACACCCATCTGTTGGGTGGAATGTACATGGGACTAACGATTTGCTTCAACGACAATTTGAAGCACGTGCTCAACAACCTGAACCGTTTTAAGCCCGGCAATTCCATCATGGTTCCGCTGTTCCTGGATACGTTTGCCAGGCGCATTCGCGTGGAATCGGAGAAGGCGAATCTGACTGCTTATATGAAATATGGAATCAAGTTTTCCAATTTGATTCGAAAGTTTGGCATTGACCGCCGCAGGAAGTTTTTCAACCCCGTCCTGGAAAAGTTCGGCGGCAATCTGTATCAGGTGGTCGTTGGCGGCGCGCCGCTGAACCCGGAAACAGAATTTCTGTTGACTTCCATTGGCATCAACATCATCAATGGTTATGGCATCACGGAATGCGCGCCGTTGGTGGCCGCAAACTGCACGCGCTTTTCCAAACCGGGGTCTGCGGGCATGGTATGCCCGGACGTGAAAGTTCGCATTGCCTGCCCGGATGAAAACGGAAACGGTGAAATCCAGGTAAAGGGCGATAACGTAATGCTGGGTTATTATAAGGATCCCGAGAATACGGAAAAA
This sequence comes from Eubacteriales bacterium, assembly GCA_029218505.1. GTDB lineage: Bacteria > Bacillota > Clostridia > Christensenellales > Aristaeellaceae > SUG1456. Next base: position 4,286 of record JAQXRL010000362.1, read on the forward strand.
TCCTTCACGGACGATGGCTGGTTCAAGACGGGCGATTTGGGACACTTGGATAAGCATAATTTCCTGTATATCACGGGACGCTTGAAGAACCTGATTATTTTGGCAAACGGAAAGAATGTATATCCGGAAGAAGTGGAAGAAATGATGACCAACGCAATCCCATACATCAGTGAAGTTGTGGTGTATGCGGATGCGGAGAATACGGGCATCTATGCAAGCTGCTATTTGGACGAGGTATACATCAAGACCAACAATATTGCCGATCCGCAGGCCAAGCTGCGTGAGGACGTTGCCGCGTGGAACAAGACAATTCCGTCTTACAAGCGTGTGACGGACGTGTTTGTCTCGGAGATTGAATTCGAAAAGACGACTACGCGGAAGATTAAGCGCAATACGGTAGAGAAGAAGGTGGGATAACCGCTTGATCTATCGGTTGTTTTACGAGAGGGATGATGCCGGGCCGGAAGTAGAGCGAGAGATGTCCCGAAAACTCATGCAAATGGGCTTTCTGCAAATGTACGGTTTGCATTTGGAGGAAATCCGCCTGGAGCGAAACGCTTTGGGAAAACCATTTGCCATAGACTACCCCGAAATCCACTTCAATTTAAGCCATTGTGCTGGATGCTCTGCCCTGATATTCGGCGATGGTCCCGTTGGCGTGGATGTGGAGCGGATCAGACCCCACAAGGCTGTTGTGCGACGCGCCCTCTCCCCTGAGGAAATGCGTCTCTTGGAAGCCAGCGGTTTTGCGGACGAAGTGTTTTTCACGTTCTGGACGCTCAAGGAATGTTACGGAAAGGCTGTTGGCGCGGGCCTTTTGGCGGGCATGAAAAACCTGTCCTTTTCATTTGAGCATGACGTACCGCGGTTATTGGATCATCAGGAAGCGGTTTTTTTCCTCGCGCCGCCTGGACATGGAGTGGTGACTGCCGCATGCAGGTTGGAAGGCAAGCGTTCTGCGGAGACATGGACTCCTGTGGTTCGAGACATAACAGACGAAGACTTGATACTTTGACATAGAAAGGGTGCTTAGGATGGCAGAAGAACGAAAGCTGTATCCCCTAACCCAAGCGCAGGGAATGCTGTTTCTTAGCTGGAAGTATAGTTACAAAAAGGCGATTGTAAACATCTGTTCCATGGTTTGCTTTGAGACAGAAATAGACCACAAGCTGATGCTGCAGGCGACATATCTTGGGTTTGCCCGCAACGAGGCCGCGTCGGGGCGCTTATGCAAAGTGGGAAAGGAATACATGCAGTATTTTTCCAACGAGGCGCCGGATAAGATAGAGGTTGTGGATTTTAGCGGAAAAAGTGAAGAAGAATTCCAGGCAGCGCTTACGAAATGGAACGAGACGCCATTTCCAAACAAACACATTGACACCCAACTGTATGTGGCAAAGCTGGTAAAGCAGCCCAACGGATTTTGGGCGTTGTACTTGTGCGTAAGCCATTTGGTGTTTGACGCATATTCCATCATGAGCACGGTCAAGGATATTTTTACCATATATGCTTGCCTGCGGGATGGTAAGCCCATGCCCAAACCGCTGCCGTCCTGTTTGCCGGCATACGAGGACGATTTTGCATACCAGAAGAGCGAAAAATACCAAAAAGACCTGGATTTCTTTATGAACGAAGTGTTCGATACGGAAACGATGTTCACCACGCCCAACGGGAAGGGCGCAAAGGAGTGCATGGAAGGCAAGCGCATTGGCGTTACATTGCGCATTTGGCAGATAAAGGCCAAGCACATAAATTTGCGCATTCCGAAAGCGATAAACGACAAGGTGAATGCTTTTGCCATGGAGCGCAGGATTTCACCGCAGTCGTTGTATCTGCTGGCTTTCCGCACGTTCCTGATGCAGGAAAACGACACGGAAGATTTGATGTTCATGAATACCGTTGCGCGCCGGGCAACGCTTGCCCAAAAGCGTGCAGGCGGAACGATGGTGCACGCAATTCCCTTCCGCAGCAATATTCCCCGGGGCACCAGCTTTGAGGATGCGGCGGTGCAGATGAGTCAGCTGCAGTCCAAGTATTACCGGCATGCCAATATTGCACCCACCGCGGTCATTGAGAAGACAAGCGCAAAATTTGGCGCGAAACCGGGCACGGGTTATCACACCATTTCGATCACCTATCAGCCCTATTTTTCCTTGGACGACGACACGATTCCCTGCCATTTCATGCGGTTGCCCAACGGCGCAGCGACAATGCCCTTGTATGTGACCATCATGCCGGTAGACAACAGCGGCGACCTGATGTGCAATTACGAGTACATTTGTAACTTCATCAAGGAGGAGAGCATTGAGAAATTCCACAAGTTCATGCTCCATTTCCTGGATGAAGGAACATCCCATCCAGAT
>JAQXRL010000363.1 GCA_029218505.1 Eubacteriales bacterium
CGAATGGTATTTGTGCGAGGCGGATGACCAGCGATATTTTGCCCGGCTGTGCAGGCGGGAGGAATTGGCGCAGCGCACGCGCCGGCTGACAGAGGTGCGCTCAGACTTCGTGGTTACTCCGGTGGAAGTGGGCGAGGCGGACGGCGCTTCTCTGGAAATTTTGCCGTTTTTCCCATGGGGCGGCATGGAGGGAATGTGCCTGACGGCAAAACAATTGCGCACAATGGTGATCCCATGTTTGCTGGAAGGCTTGAAGGCGCTGCATGACGTGGGCATTGTGCTGGGAGATTTCACCCCGGCAAACCTGATTCCCAGGCAGGATGGGCATGGCGTTGCCATTTTGCCCTATGGAATGCGGGACGCATTTATCTTTATGGCGCCAGAGGCGTTGCAGGGCATACGCCATGAAGCGTCGGACTATTATTCCATGGGAATCACGCTGTTGACATTATATGCGGGCAAGGAACCGTATGGGGATTTGCAACCGGAGGATGCAGTGCGGTTCATGGCGGATCAGCGGCTGCCTTTTCCGGTGGATATGCCCGGGGATCTTCAAACGCTGATTTTCGGCCTGACGTACGGCGAAGTGGCAAGCCGGCGGAACAAGGCGGGCAAAAACCGGCGTTGGACGCGAAATGAAGGCATTGCCTGGCTGCGGGGAGAGCGCCAGCCCGTTCCCTTCGCCTGCTATTTTGCCGGGGAAGTGTATCGGGATGTGCCGCGTCTTGTGGACGCGATGGCGCGGGATTGGAAGGAAGCCCAGAAAGAACTGCAGCGGGGAACGATGGCGGCAAAACTCAAGCCATGCGCGCCCGAACTGGCGGAGGAATGCCAAGCGGCAGAACAAAAAATCAAGGCGGGAACTTCCCCGGACAGGGCGCTGTTTGATTTGCTGTATCGGTTGGATCCGGAAAAGCATGGCCTGCTCTGGAGAGGAAGCAAATATGACGCCATGGAACAGTTAGGCCAGAAAATGCTGGATACGTTGCGGTGTACAAAGGACGGCGTTCCGCAGGACGAGGACGAAATGCTGAAATGTGCCATCCTTTCCACATACCTGGGCCCAAGGACGGCGGATGCGCCGGCGCTTTTGGAGGGCATCAAGGCGCTGGAAGAGCAATACGCTGCGGCGGGCGCGGATGACTGGCAGCGGAGATATGTGCTGTTTTTGGCGGCATACATGCTGGGCGCGGAACGCACGTATGCGTATGGCAAGCGCTGTTTTTCCACGATGGATGCGTTTGCGGATTTCCAGGAGGAAACATTTTACGAATCCCAGGAGGAATTTACCCGCATTTGCCATACGCTGGTGGACGCGCGCAATCGCCTGGATCCTCAATTTGAGGCATGGCTTGTGGCAACCGGAAAAGGCGATGCGCTGGAGAGATGGAAATCCGGCCTGGCGCAATGATCCCGTCCGTCCGTTCGGTACAGCCTGGGAGACGCGCCCGTCCGCTGTTCAAAGACGCGAATAAAATGGGAACTATCATAGAACCCGCATTCGTGGGCGATGTCGGAGATGGAACGTTCTGTACAGCGCAGCAACGCTTTGGCGCATTGTATGCGGCATTCCGTTTGATATTGGGCGGGCGTCTTGCCGCAAACCTGATGAAAATGCCGAAGATAGGTGGAACGGGACATGTTTGCCTGTTTCGCCAGCGTTTCGATGCTCAGCCGTTCCGGGAAATGACGGCGCAGATATTCCATGCTGCCCACGATAAACAGGGAATAGGCGTCTTCATTTGCGGTGGCGCGGGTGTCCCGCTTGCTCTCCACTTGTTGACACAGCGCCCCGATGAGCCACAAAAGCCGCCCGTTTTTCATGGTATCAATTCCGGGATATCCGCTGCTTTCCATGGACACCATGGCCTGCATTTCCGGCAGAAGGCGGGATAAAGCGTCCGCCTCAAGATGCAGAAACAGCGGCTGCGCCCGTTCGCCTCGCAAACCCGGTTCGATTTCGAATAGCGTGGCGTAGCCCGGCAATGCTTCCAGCTCCCGCGCGTAGCGTTCAATGAACGCGCAATGAATCAACGCATGAAAAATGTTCAGATACGGCATGGCAAAATACCCGTGACGCACGTTGGGCGGAAGCACGAATACGCTGCCAGGCGTGGCGTCGAAAGATTGCGCATGCCCTGCGTTGGCGTTGCTTTCTTCGGTGCGCTGAATGTAGTGACGGCCATGGCCTTCCACCAGAATGTTTAGTTCATAAAAGCCGTGCAGATGCATGCCAATCATGGAAGATTCCCGGTGAAAATAACATTTTACGTTGTCCAACAGCTTGTCGTGAAACCAATCCGCATGGGTCCATTCGTTTTTTCGGTGTTCCGGCAGAATTTCCGGATATTGCATGATAAAACCACCCCGTGAAACGATCGTACAATTTATTGAAAAGATTGTCCTATAATTATACCACAACCATGTGATAGAATAAAGAAAAAACGGGTTGGGGGAATTGTTTTATGCAGAAAAAGGATTTGGCGGATTGCCTGTACGGGGACGGTCAGGCGATGGCGCCCAGAAAGCGCACGGACCGCTTGTTTCAATTGCCGGCAGGCAGCGTTCGTTTTGAAGGCAGGCTGATGGACACCATCCGGTTTGTGGAAGAATGGCAGCTGCTGGACGGCAAACTGTGGGCGCTGTTTGTGAACCAGTTTCGCAGCAATGTGGACGATGCGGATCACGGCTGGAGATGCGAATATTGGGGAAAAATGATGCGCGGCGCGTGCTTTACGTATGCGTGTACCCAAAATGAGACGCTGTATGCCGCCATGGAGGCCACCGTGCTGGATTTGCTGAGCACGCAGCAGGAGGACGGTCGGATTTCCAGCTACAGCCGGGAAGTGGAAGTTCATGGCTGGGACATCTGGGGACGGAAATACGTGTTGCTGGGGCTGCAGTATTATTTGGAAGTCTGTCGGGACGCATCCCTGCGGGCGCGCATTCTCACGGCCATGATGCGCCATGCGGACTGCATGCTGGAGAAGCTCGGCCCGGCGTCAGAAGGCAAATTGGAGATCAACGAAGCCAGCGATCATTGGGGAGGATTGAACTCCAGCTCCGTGTTGGAGCCGATGGTGCGGTTGTATAATCTCACCGGCGAAGAACGGTATCTGCGCTTTGCGGACTATATTGTGGAACGCGGCGGAACCAAGGTGGGAAACGTCTTTGAAATGGCCTATCGCGGAAGACTGTATCCCTATGAGTATCCGGTAACCAAGGCGTATGAAATGATGTCCTGCTTTGAAGGACTGCTGGAATATTATCGCGTGACGGGCGTGGAGAAGTGGCGCGTGGCGGTGGAAAACTTTGCACGGCTGGTGGCGCAATCGGACATCACCATCATCGGTTGCGCAGGATGCACCCATGAATTGTTTGACCATTCCTCCGTGCGGCAGCTGGATGCCTCCGAAAAGGGCATTATCCAGGAGACCTGCGTCACGGTAACGTGGATGAAGCTGTGTTATCAATTGCTTTCGCTGACGGGCGATTCTTTCTTTGCGGATCGCATGGAACAGTCCATTTACAATGCGCTGCTGGGATCGGTGAATACGGAGAAATGCGTTACCAACAACGGCCTGCCCTTCGACAGCTACAGCCCCATTCTGCCCGGAACCCGCGGCAGAAAAACCGGCGGACTCAAGGCGATGGAAAACGGCGCGTATTACGGATGCTGCGCCGCCATTGGCGCGGCCGGAACCGGCATAGTCGGTTTGTGCGCGGCCATGCAGGCCAAGGACGGCCTGGCGGTGAATCTGTACCTTCAGGGCAGCGTGCATGCCTTTACGCCGCAAGGTGGAGAGATCACGCTGCAAACGGAGACGGAATATCCCGCAGACGGCGAAATCCATATGACGGTTTCCTTGGGGCAGGATGAGGAACTGGCGCTGTATCTGCGCATCCCGGAATGGAGCAGGCGCACTTTGTTGCAGGTAAACGGCGAAACGCTGGATCGGATCGTTCCGGGAAACTATGTCCGTATCTTCCGGACATGGAGAAACGGAGACCGGATCTCCTTGTCTCTGGACATGCGCACCCGCAGAATCCGCCCCGAGGAATATCAAGTGTCCTCTCAGGACGCGCCCTACGCGGCGTTTTGCCGTGGCCCGCTGGTTTTGGCGAGAGACGCACGCCTTGGAGGCGACGTGGATGCGCCGATTTGTCCCGTGGTGGCAGCGGATGGGTTTGTGGAGACAAAGCCGGCAGTGGAAACGCGCCTGGAAAACCAGGTTGCCTGCGATCTTCCCACAGAGGACGGCGGATTTGTGCGCCTGATTGACTATGCTTCCGCTGGAAAGAGCTGGGATGAGCGGTCCCGGATGGCGGCCTGGATTCCCATGCGCTGAAGGTTGTGACGCATCGCCGCGACGATTGGAGTGTTCCTCCATCGCCGCGGCGTTTTTGTTCGCCGAACAGGCGCGCCCCCAGTGGAACTGGAGCCATAAAGAAAAAGCATGGAGCCACATTGCAGATGCGACTCCACGGTGAATCGTAAGAGGTTGAGATTGTGCAAGGCAGGACGGAATGTAGAAGGAATCCCCGAAAAGGGGATCTGCGAAGCATGGAACCCCGTATAGGGATTGGTCAAACCGCCCGTTGAACGGTGGTCATGACTCCTGGAAACCGGAACGCGATGTTTCGTTCAGCAAAAAGAGCCCGTCGTGA
>JAQXRL010000364.1 GCA_029218505.1 Eubacteriales bacterium
GCCATCCGGCAGGCGCTGAAAGAACGCCGGGGCAGCGCAACGACGTTCATTATTTCCCATCGCTTGACCACGCTATCCGAGGCGGATGTGATTGTGGTGTTGGAAGCGGGGAGGATTGCTCAAATGGGCACCCATGAAGAGCTGATTCATCAGGAGGGCTTGTATCGCAGAATATATCAGATACAGGGCGCTTTGGAGGAAGAGTTGGACGCCGACATGGCGTAAAACGGTTCCCTTTTGACAAAAAAGAATTCCGGATAGGGGGGATTTCCCATGCAGTTTCAAGAGGAACAGGATTATACCAAGAAACTGGACGCGGGTTTATGGAAAAGGCTGCTGCATTATGCAAAGCCTTTTCACAAAAAACTATGGATTATTTCGATTGCCATGCTGCTTTGTGCGGCAGGAGACGTGATCTTTCCGTTGCTTACCCGGGAAGCCATCGATACCTTTGTGGCAACGGGCACCACGCAGGGCTTGACATGGTTTGTGATAAAGTATGTGGCGGTTGTGCTGGCCCAGGTTGCATGTATCTTTACGTTTTGCTATCTGTCCGGACGGGTAGAAGTGGGCGTGTGCCATCTGATTCGGGACATTGGCTTTAAGCGGTTGCAGGAGCTTCCGTTTTCCTTCTATGACAAAACGCCTGTCGGGTATATGATCGCCCGAATGACCAGCGATACGCAGCGTTTGGGAGATACCATTGGCTGGGGATTGATTGACCTCATGTGGAGCCTGGGTTACGTGGTGATGTCCGCGGCGGTGATGATCCGTCTGAACGCCAAAATTGCCCTGACCGTTCTGCTGGTGATGCCGGTGATTGCAGTGGTGGCGGCCTTCTTCCAAAAACGCATTTTGGCCAGTTATCGCGTTGTCCGCAAAACGAATTCCAAGATCACGGGCGCCTTTAATGAAGGCATTATGGGCGCGAAAACAACCAAGACGTTGGTGCGCGAGGAGAAGAATTTCGAAGAATTTCAGGAACTTACCGGCGTAATGAGGAAATCGTCCATTCATGCGGCCATCATGTCGGCGCTGTTCATGCCCATCGTCATGTCGCTGGGCGCGTTGGCGACGGCGTATGCCCTGTGGAAGGGCGGCTATGAGGTGTTCGAAGGGCTCATTTCCATTGGTACGCTAACGGCGTTCATGAGTTATACAACCCAAATGTTTGAACCCATTTCCAACATGGCGCGCATTTTTGCGGATTTGCAATCGTCTCAGGCTGCGGCGGAACGAGTCATTACCCTGATTGAGACAGAACCGGAAATTGCCGATTCTCCCGAGGTCAAGGCTGTCTATGGCGACAGTTTTCATCCGAAAAAGGAGAATTGGCCGGAAATTCAAGGGGACGTGGAATTTCGAAACGTTACGTTCCGGTATACCGGCGGCGAGCGCGTGTTGGAAAATTTCTCTTTGAAAGTGCGCCATGGAGAAACCATTGCGCTGGTGGGCGAAACGGGCAGCGGAAAATCCACCATTGTAAATTTGATTTGCCGCTTCTATGAGCCAACGGAAGGCGAAATTCTGATCGACGGCGTGGATTATCGCCAGCGTTCGCAGCTGTGGCTGCAATCCCATTTGGGATACGTGTTGCAGCAACCGCATTTGTTTTCAGGGACAATTCGGGAAAACATTCGATATGGCCGCTTGGATGCCACAGATGAAGAGGTTGCCCAGGCCGCGCGCATGGTGGACGCAGAGGAATTCATTCTGCGGTTTGAAAAAGGATACGATACGGATGTGGGCGAAGGCGGAAACCGCTTGTCCATCGGGCAAAAGCAACTGATTTCCTTTGCCAGGGCGCTGTTGGCCAATCCTGCAATCTTTGTGCTGGACGAGGCAACGTCGTCCGTAGATACGGAGGCGGAGCGCAAAATTCAGCATGCCATTCAAACGGCCTTGCACGGACGCACCAGCTTTATTATTGCCCACAGGCTTTCCACCGTGCGCAGTGCGGACAGAATCCTGGTGATCCAGCATGGCGAGATCACGGAAGAAGGAAACCACAGTCAATTGTTGAAGAAAAAGGGCTATTACTATAATCTATACACCAATCAATTCAAAGAGGAACGGGAAAGCGCAGTGCTGGGCAAGGCGGCGCAATTGGAAGGGTAAACCAGCGCAGCCGGGCTGTTTTGACGCAAAGAAACAAGAAAACATGCAAACGAACGAAGATCCCAAGGCCGCCAAGAATGGCCTTGGGATCGCAGCTTTGTCCGCCGAAAAGGCGAAAAACCCCATTGGAAGCAGAACTCATGAAGGAAGCGCAATCGCGAAAGCATGGAGCCGCATCGCAGATGTGACTCCACCAGACTGTCGAAAATCGTAGCCGGCGGCGTGTACGGTGAACACGAGCGCTGATGGAAGCCGAACAGGCGTAAAAAATCCCCCAGTTCAACTGGGGGTGGAGATGCCCTCTTTCGAGGGCGACCACAGGAGTTTCGCCCTGATAGGGCTTGGGCAAACCACCCGTTCAACGGGTGGTTATGATTTCTGGAAAAATTGCTGCCTTGCAGATTTTGCGGCCGAAGTCCGCAGGATTCCGGCAAAACCTGGAGAGGGTGGCGGTGAAGCGGGGGAGACGGCACAAGACAATGCAGAAGGAATTCCCGAAACGGGGATTGGCGAAGCGCGGAATGGACAATTCTCCGCACCAAGCCGGGAAAATCGAATGCTTGCCGGCACGGCCGGTCATGGCGGACATTCATTTCCTTCCACAGATTTTGCCGCGGACTACAATTCCGGTTCAAAGGGTTCCGGCAGCTTCTGGATGATTTTCAGCCAGCGCAGCATGGTTTCCGGATCGTAGGGCGGCATGCCGGTGATGTAATGGTTGCCGTATTCGACGCCGTCCAGCGTCCAGCGAAGCACATACAGGCGTTGCCGGCTGCCAACGCAAGGGATTTCCGCGATCGTAGCGTTTTCGTTGGCGGCAAGGATTTCTTCGCCTTGATGCAGAATTTCGCCCGTATCTCCGTCGGTCAGCGTGTATGCGATGTTTGCATCCCGCAGCGTGTCATTGCTGGCAATCAGAGGCTGCGACCAGCCGTTGACTTCTCCCAGAAACAGCAGCACCGGACGCATGGAGCGTTTCAAATAGTGATACGCCAGCTTCTTTCGGAAGTAGTAATCCACCACGGAGTCACTGATTTGCGGCCATCCATCAATCATGTTCCACCAGATGATGCCCGTTCGCCGCCATTTCAGCGCCCGCGTTCTCTCCATGAAGAATTTCATGGCCTCCGCTTGTACAATTTGCGACAGGAGCGCGAAATGTTCCAAGTCGTCTCCAGGTTCCTGGTTGAACATCAGGCGTACCTGATCGGCCATCAGGTGGTTTCGGCTGTTCAAAACGGGCTCGATGCGAATGTCTTCCGTGGAATGGGCGGCCCATGCGGTGTTTTCCATGGGCCATTGCTTTTCCGGAGGAAGAAACATGCGGATGCTGGATGGCGCGGGACAACCATGATAACCGGCTTCGCCGATAAAGTGAGCGCTGGAATGCTTGTAAAAATCGTCTTTGAACCAGGCGCGGGGGCCCCAGGTGTGCTGTTCCGGCACGTCGTCCGTATGAAATCCTTCGGGAATTTCCGGAGAGGAACACAAATAGAAGCGGTAAGGGTCGTGGGCTTGCATGAGGCGGCGCATGGTGTCGTGGGAGACGCGATTTATACGGCTGTCATAGGTGGGATACAGAAAACCCATGTTTTTCAGATCAACTTCGTTGTCGCTGGACCAGATTGCCAGACTGGGATGGTTGCGCAACTTCCGAATGACCGCCCCCAGTTCTTCCTCCATCACCGGAACAAAATCGGCGGTTTGCGGGTAATTGGTGTTGCCCATGGCACAGTCCTGCCACACCAGAATGCCGTTTTGATCGCACAAATTAAAGAAAGGCGTGTCCTCATATACGTTGCCGCCCCAACAGCGAATCATGTTTACGCCGCTGTCCACGCACAGCGCAAAGGCGCGTTCCAGGCGCTGAGCATCTCGGGAATGCATGGCGTCCAACGGCACCCAGTTTGTTCCCTTGACAAAAATGGGCGTCTCATTGACGAAAAACTGGAACTGCTGATGATGGCGTTGGAAACTGCGTTCCAGCCGCAATGTCCGCAGGCCGATGTGTTCCACGCGTTCATCCACGACTTTGCCAAAGTGCTTCAGGCGCATGTGCACTTCATAAAGGGGATGTTCGCCATATCCTACCGGCCACCAAAGCCTGGGATGCGGGATGAACGTGTTGTGGTTTCCGCTGATAAAATGCGCGGGCAGGGAATGAAAGAAATGGGAATCGCCGCAGAAGCCCTCTACTTCCACGACAAACCCTTCCAGGGTATCTGCGTTGGTGGTGAAGCGATAGGCGTATTGCAAATGAATTCCGCCGCGCTCCAGTTTGGGCGTGGCATAATAGGTTTCCAAAATTCGCGTGTCGGAAAAACTGGTCAGGGACACATTCCGCCATATTCCGGCGGACAGCAGGCGCGGCATAATATCCCAACCGAAGCAGTGAGGCGCCTTGCGCAGATAGCAGATTTCGTTTCGATGTGCCGTTCCGCGCATGGCAACGGTATATGTTTTGCTTCTGGCGAAATTCATGGCGGAATGAATGTGTACATACACCATATGGCGGGAACCGGGCGTCACAAGACCGGTCACGTCAAATTCGTGCGCGATGAACATGTTTTCGCTGTGGCCCACATGGCTGTCGTCCACATAGATATCTGCAATTGTGTCAATCCCCTCAAAGCGCAACGCTGCGTTTCCCGCGGGAAAATCCTGGGGAACCACCAGTTCTTTGGCAAAAACCCATTGATGGTATTCGTATTTTGCGAATCGATACAGATTTTCACCGTAAAAGGGATCCTCCTCGCGTCCTGCGCGCACCAGGTCCAGTTCAACGTTTCCCGGTACCACGGCGGGAATCTTCTCCCAATCCGCCAGCGACGCACGGGAGAAAAGGGCGGCTTTGCCACCCTTTTCCGGCGTGTAATACAGCGTCCAGTTTCCGTTCAGCGAAAGATTCATTTTCCTACCTCGCTTGCGTCAAATGCGCCGTCCAAATCTGCAATAAGCTTTAGCCAATTCTGATAGCGCGCAAAGGAAAGGGGCGGCTTGCCCAATACATAATGGTTTACGCCGCGTTGACCATCCGCGGTCCACTCCATCAGGAACAGACGCTGGTCGCCATGAGAAACGCGAATGCGGTCAATTTCGGTGGTGGAATTGGCCTGCGCCACAAAGGAACCCTGGCTGAGAATTTCGCCAGTATCACCATCCCACATGCGGTAGTCGCCTTTTCGGGAGACAAGGGTGTCGTTCCCCGCCATGAGCCGCACATGCCAGCTTTCCGGCTCCGTCACCATCAGGCAGATGTCCTGTTGGGAACGCTTGATGTAATGATACGCCAGTTTTTTGATAAAGTCATAGCTCACCACCGCGTCGGAAAACTGTGGCCAGCCGTCAATGATGTTCCACCAGATCACGCCCGTCCTGCGCCATTTCATGCATCGGGTCAGTTCAATAAAGAACTTCTTGGCCTCTGCCTGAGAAATCTGGGACGCGAGAATAAAGTCCTCCAAATTGTCCGGATCCATGCCGAACAGCTCGTGAATCTGATCCGCCATCAGCTTGATCCGATATGCATAACCTCCGGCAGGGCCGTACATTTCCGCCGCGTGGGTCAGCCATTCGTCGTTGTCCTGCCAGGGCCACAGCTTGTCTTCGGAGATAAAATTCCGGATGGAGGATAAGCTGTTGCAGCCGTGATATCCGGTTTCGCTGGCGAAATGTGATACCGCCTGGGTATAGAAGGAGGATTTGAAGTAGTCCCGCGGCCCCCAAAGGTGCTGTTCCGGCATAAGCTGGTTCAGAACTTTTCGATTGCCCTTGGCGCGCTGATAGGCTTCCGGCGAGACATATGGGGAAGAGGCCAGATATGCGCGGTAGGGATCCAGCCGGGTTACAACCTGGGGCAGCGTTTCCCGGGTAAGGCGATTTACCGCAGGGTCAAACCCCAACATGACGTCGCATTCGTTGTCTCCGCTCCAAAGGATGATGGAGGGATGATTGCGAAGCTTTGTTACAACGGATTCGGCTTCCTTGCGAATCACCTCCATGAAGCCCTCGTCGATGGGATAGTTGGCGCAGGCCATGGTGAAATCCTGCCACACCATGATTCCGTTGCGATCGCAAATGTCAAAGAAGGCGTGATCCTCATATACGTTTCCGCCCCAGCAGCGCAGGATGTTGCAATGGGTATCCGTCCACAATTCCAGCATTTTTTCGTACCGGCTGGCGTCCCGGCTGTGCATGGCGTCGGCGGGTACCCAGTTGGAGCCTTTGCAAAGAATCTTTTCGCCGTTGATTTCGAAACAGAATTCGCCGCCATCTACGTCTGTTGTTTCCGTGCGGTTCAAATGCGCGGTACGGATGCCCATGGTGGTGTCCCGATGGGCGATGGGCGTTCCGTCCCGCAGAAGCTCCACGTGCATGTCGTATACGTTTGCCTCGCCATAGCCTCTTGGCCACCACAGCGCCGGGTTTTCCACGGTGAAATCCGCCCGGCCGCAAACAAAGCGCACAGGCGTTTCATGGACGAAGGCGGTTTTTCCGCGAAGCATGCCGGTGACGCGCAGGGAAAGCCCTTGATAAAAGGGCACGTCCGTATGACATTTGAACTGACAAGCAATCTGCGCCCGCTTTGAATCGCAGGAAATGGTGGAAAAATATACGTCGGTAATCTCCGTAGGCTCTTCAATTTCCAACAGGACGTCCCGCCAAATTCCTGCCGAGACGGTGCGCGGCATAATATCCCAACCGTACCCGGAGGGCGCTTTGCGCACCCGCAGCGCTTCGTAACCGCCTTGCAGGCCCTTTGAATAGGCATCCACATCCAGCTTTGCAGCTTCCAAAATGGGGGAATGCAGTTCCACGGCAAGGGCGTTTTCGCCTTTTTGCAGAAGTTCGGTTACGTCAAACCGGTGATCGATCAGCGCATTTTCCGTGCGGGCGAAATGCGTTCCGTTCAGGAAATAATCCGCAAAGCAGTCTACTCCCTGAAAGTGCAAAAATACGCGTTGCTTTTGCGTGAATTCCGGTGCGGTGAACGTGCGTTCATAGCGCCAGCGATAAAATTCGTAAGGGCGCAACAGCTTGACATTGTTGCCAAAGAAGATATCCGGCAGCACGCCTGCGTTCATCAGATCAATTTCCACGTTGCCGGGCACGGTTGCCGGAACGGTTGCCATGCCGTCGATGCCTGTGGGATTGGATTGCTCGTCGGCATAGCGCAACAGATAGTCTCCGTTTAGGGATATTGTCTTCATGGGTTCTTCCTCCTTGAATATGGGGCATTTATTGCTTGATTCCGCTCAGTGCAATGCTGGCGACGATATATTTCTGCAAAAACAGGAACATGATCATCAACGGCAACGTGCTGATAAAGGCGACAGCCATGCGGGGACCAAGATACATGGTGCTTTGGTTGGCGTTGAACATGGATACGCCAACGCTGATAACGTGCTTTTCCCGAGAACTGATGACGATTAATGGCCACAGGAAGTTGTTCCACTGACCAATGGCCTGCAGGATGCACAGCGTGGCAATGGTGGGGCCGGACAGCGGGATGATGATGGTGAAAAAGATGCGCCATTCGCTGGCCCCATCCAGAAACGCCGCTTCCCGCAGGGCATCCGGCAGCGCGGACATGTTCTGCCTGGCCAAAAATGCGCCGAACACATACGCAAAAGAGCCCAAGATCAGCGGCCAATAGGTGTCCAACAGGCCCCAATTCCGATATTGCAGGAACAACGGCACCATGATGGACTCAAAGGGGATCATCATGACGGCCAACATAGACAGAAACCAAAAATTCGTCAGCCAGAATTTTCCCTTCGCAAAGGCGTAACCGCAGCACAGGGCGAAGAACACGCAGATGCTCGTATTGACGACGGTTAAAAACAGCGTATTGGAAAAATAGCGCACCAAAGGCAGCGTCTTAAAGGCGTATTCATAGCTGCGCAGGGAAAATTCCTTGGGAAACAGCCGGGGCGGCATGGGAACTTCCGTGAGCACGGTGCGGTCGATGGACATTACGACGGACCAGTAAATCGGAATCAGCGTTATGGCCAACAATGCCAACAAAACAAGAATTGTCAACAAACGAAATGATTTTTGCCGCTTTGTCAACATTTTGTATGCGCTCCTTTCATGCCGCGTCTTTCTGAAAGAAACCGGTGATGCGCAGGTTGAAAATTGTGACGACCAGAATCATAATCAGCAACACGAAAGAACCGGCTGTGGAAAGGCCGAAGTTCGGCGTCGCAAAGCTGAACTGATAGATATACATGAGAATCGTCTGCAAAGAGGCGTTTGGATTTCCGGCCGCGTTGTTGCCTCCCAGCATATACAAATCCGAAAAGCGGGAAAGTCCGCTGATAATTCTCGTGATCAACAAAAAGGCAAAGGTGCCGGACATATTGGGAATGGTGATATGCAGCCAGCTTTGCCATGCGTTGCTGCCATCAATGGAAGCAGCTTCGTAGATTTCTGTGGGAATGGACTGCATGCCCGCGAGGCAAATCAGCATAATGTAGCCCAATCCGCTCCATATGGAGAGAATCGTGGCGCCGATTTTTGTCAGCGCAGGATCCGTCAGCCAGCCGATGGTAACTTCCTTGCCGAAAATCATGCTCAAGGCGGTGTTTAACAGCCCGCCGTTGCGCAGAAGCACAAACCGGAACACCAGAACAACGCTTACGCCGGTAACGATATTCGGCAGATAAAACATTACCCGGAAAAAGGATTGCGCCCGGGAACGCCCCAGGGAATTGATCATGGAGGCGAGCGCAAAGCCAAGGGGAATGCCGATGAGCGAATAGATGGCGAGCACCAGGGTGTTCAACGCCGCATTCCAAAAGGCGCTCGAAGTGAGCAGAGCCTGATAATTGCGAAGCCCGATGAATTTTTCCCCAAACCCTACCACGCTGACGCGGAACAGGCTGTAACGAAGGCCGTTCAGCAAAGGAAAATAGGTAAGCACCGCCAAACAAATGACCGTGGGAGCGATGAAGGAATACCATTCCAAATTGCGCTTCAGCCGCCATTTCAATGGCATATTATTGCTTTTCGTCATCGAAGAACATCCTCTCTTACATATTTTTGCAATGCCGACCATTGCGCCTGTTTGGAAACGGAATGGAAAGAGACGGAGACAGACGGCAGTCTACCTCCGCCAGACTGTCGAAAAACGCAGGGAGAGCACGAGAGGACTTCGGGCCACTCGAATTCCCACCGTGGTCGGCGGCATGTACGACGACTACGGGCGCTGATTTTCCCCTGGAAAAATCGCTGCCTTGCAGATTTTGCGACCGGAAACCGCAGGCTTCCAACAAAATCTGGAGAATGTGGCGGGGAAACGGGCTTCCACGTCCGTCCGCTTGTCAAAAAGACTTTTTGGACAAGCGGACGGAGATAGACGAAAGTCTACCTCCGCCAATTGTCAGCGCTTATTTGTAAGAATTTTGATATTCAGTGATTTGTGCCTGCACGTAATCGCCGCACTCTTGCGGGGTATACGTTCCGGTATACATGCCGGTGATGCCTGCGCTCAGGGCGGAGATTGCATTGCCGTACGCGGTGTCGAATACTTCACATTGCGAGATGGTGAAACAGTTCCAGAAGGAATCGAAGATTTCCTGATACACCTTGGTGTAGGGCTTCTCGGGATCCAGTTTCTCCATGGCGTAATATGTTGCGGGAACCTGGCCCAGCGCCAAAATCCAATCGTTGGCATCTTCGTCCAGAACCAGCCATTTGATGAACTCCCAGGCCAGATCAGGGTCGGTGGCGTTTTTGGAAATTGCGATGGAATTGGTGCCGGTGAAGGAAGAATACTTGGCTTCGACTTCAACCTCGTTTACGGGCAGCGGCAGATAGACATATCGGTCTACGGTGTCATACGCAACGGTGTTGTTGTATTTGCCGACAGGGCCTTCGGACAGATAGATGGCGATGTTGTTTTCTGCGGTGCAGCTCTTGTCGTCGCCCATGTTCTCGATGTAAGAAGGCGGGCAGCATTTTTGCAGTTCGTTCAAGTAATCGAATACCTTGACGGGCAATTCAGAGTTAAAGTCCATGGTGGCTTCGTATTTGTTCGCGCTGTCGAAAATCATGCTCTTCAGGCCCCAGGCAGCGCCCACGGAGGAATACAGCTTCCAAATGTTGCCGTCGTTGTTGCCATAGAACCAGCAGCCGTAGTTTTCCTCGCCGGTTACGGGGTTGGTGCCGGTCATCTTCCGGGCAATTTCCAAAAGGTCATCATAGGTCCATTCGCTGGTGGGAAGCTCAACGCCCCAGTCCTCGAACAGTTTGGTGTCCAGGAAGGCGTAATAGGGGCTTACGAGGTAGGAGATGCCGGTGGGGGCGGTTACGTTGTAATTGTCCGGGTCAGGACGGAACACTTCAGGCTTTACGGCCAGGGCTTCCAGCACTTCGGGATCCCTTTCCAGGTAAGGCGTCAGATCCAGACAGCAGTCTGCCAGCATGGAGCCATGCAGCAGAATGTCCGCCGTGCCGCCGGCGGCAGCGGTTTGTACAACGGCCTGCCAGTTGTCCCACGGGATGCCGCTCATTTCAATGGTGACGTTGGGATAGTCCTTGTTGAATTCTTCAATCAGCTTGTTGTAACCGGGTTTTACAATGCCGGTGGCCAGGTCTTCGGAATCATCGGGGTTGTTGCCCATTTGCCCAGGGCCGGTGATGCGCAATGTACCGGTCCACTCTTCGTTGGTTTTTTCGGTTTCGGCAAAGACGGGAATGCACATTCCCAACGCCAAAACCAGAGCCAGAACGATCGTCAGAGTCCTTTTCATGAAAACAACCTCCTTCTATATTTTCTTCCCGGAATCGGGAAAACAAGTTCAAAGGAATTCCTTCATGTCGGAAACAAAGGGTTGGGAAAGGAACTGATCAATAATCAACGTCGTTGCGGATTGGATTGCCTGATATCTGCCGCCGGGCTTGATGACCAGGCGCGTGCGTTCCAAAATCTCCTTGGCAAGCCGGTCTTGCAGGATTTCCATCAGCGTTTTTTCCAATAATTCCTCCAATTCAGCCATTTCATCCGTTACCACCACGACGTCCGGATTCAGAAAATTGATGACATTGACCAGTCCGTATGCCAGATATTGCGCGGCCTGGACGAACAAAGTGGTGGCGGTGACGTCGCCTTGGCGGACCATTTCGAAAATTTCCGAATGGGATGGATGCGATCCATGCCGCGGGTGGCTGGGGTCCGCGTCCAATGCCAGCGCCATATCTCTTTCCAGCGCCAGCGTGGAGCAATAATTTTCCAGACAGCCGCGGTTTCCGCAATCGCAGCGCGGCCCCATGGGGTTCAAGGTCATATGTCCGATTTCGCCGGCGCAGCCCATGGCGCCCCGAATGGGGATGCTGTTTTGCACGATGCCGGCGCCTACGCCTTGGCCCACCAATACGCACAGCATCAGCTTGCCGTCGCCGGGACCCAGGTTCCACCATTCCGACATGGCGTAGCACACGCCGTCATGTTCCAGCAGCACCGGAAGATGGAAGGTGTCGGAAAGCTCTTGCCGCAGCGATACGTGTTCCCAGCCTGGGAAGGCGCTCATGTAGACGACTTTGTCCTCATCGCAGATGATCGGACCCGGCAACGCGATGCCAATGCCCAAAACCTGGCGGCCGTTGCTTCGATGCAGCAGCGCGTCAATTTGCGTTTTCAGGGTTTGAATCGCATCCTGCGGGGTGGCGTGGGGAAACAGCTTCTCTTCGCTGACCGCATGCAATTCTCCGGCCAAGTTAAAAAGGCCGCATTGGGTGCTCCTTCGGGTCAGACGCACGCCAATGCAAAGATATTTTTCTTTTTCCAGCGTAAGACCAATGGAACGGCGCCCCATGGAACCGTCAATCAGTCCAACCTCCTTTACAACGCCGGCATTGATCAATTGCTGGGTAATTCCGGTAATGCTCGCTTTGGTAAGTCCGGTTTCTCTGGCAAGGGTTGTGCGGGAACAGACATTTTGCTTGTGAATCAGTCGCATGACGAGCGAACGATTCAGCTTTTGCAAATCCCCTTGATTCTTTCCCTGCTTCTCTGTCACGTAGCCCACTCCTAAGTAAAACGGTTTAATAAATTGAATGATTTAATGATAAATATAGTATACTATAAGAACGATAACAATGCAATAGTTTCGGCAAAAAATACTTACAGAATTTCATATGTAAATTCTGGCAGGAGACAGGAAGGATGGCACGCGTTTGGGACGTAAAAATTGATGGGCAAAGTTGAATATATCACAGAAGTGTGATATAATTGCAAAAGAATTTTGTTTTGAGGTAACGTTTCGATGATTCAAAGAACGCTGAATCGCGCATTGATGTTCGTTTTGATGCTTGCGATGTTGCCTGTGCAGCAAATGGCCAGGGCAGAATACGATATGCCATACTATATTGAAGTAGACATCAAAAACCAAATCACCACAGTGTATCGCACATCCGATGACGCGGTGGTGTATCAGGCGATTTGCACCACCGGAACGGATGAATTCTATACCCCTTCCGGGACGTTTTATCTTCCCAAGCCGACGGGCACGGAGCGCGAGGAATGGTTTTATTTCCGCATGTACGGTACATATGCAAAATATGCCACCAGAATTTACAAAGGCGTTTTGTTTCATTCCGTTTTGTACAGCAGGAAAGACGACAGCACGTTGAGCCAAAAATCCGTGACAGAGTTGGGAACCAAGGCGTCTCATGGCTGTATTCGCCTTCGCGTTCCGGATGCGAAATGGATTGCGGAGCATTGCGAGGAAGGAACGAGGGTGCATATTTTTCGCAACGGCAAGCGGGATGAAGAATTGCGGGAGCTGCTGTTGGCGGAATCCTATGATGGCGAGGCCGGGATCAACGGAAGGACGTATGCGCAGTATCTGGGCATGGCGGAGGATGAGAACTCCCTGGGGCGCTACAGCGAAGGCCCGGCCGTGCTGGATTTGCAATATCGGTTGCTGTCGCTGGGGTTTTTTACCGGGGAGATTACGGGGGTTTACACGGCCGCTACGGTAAAGGCTGTGCGCGCTTTTCAGACTGCGCTTGGCGTAGAGGAAACGGGCGTGGCGAGCGTGGATATGTTGGAAAAAATCTATGCGGACGATGCTCCGGTGGGTTCGCTGGTGTCGCTGGTTACGGGAATGAGCGGGCCGGTGGTGGCGCAATTGCAGCGCGCGCTGTCGGATCTTCGCTTTTATGAGGGAGATCTTGACAGCGTCTATGATGCGGAAGTAGAGGACGCCGTGCATGCGTTCCAGGGCGCGTTTGGCTATGACTATGACGACGCCTGTTTGCCGGAAGTGCAACTGGCGGCGTTGAACGCCTCCAAACAGCTGCGGGACGTCTTTGGCGGCGGCAATTATCAAAGTGAAATGAAGACCCGGGAATACGACGCCGCGTTGATTTCCAGCGACGTAAGCGTGCGCTTGCGCAAAACCGCTTCCACGGCGGCGGGATATTTGGAAAAACTGGAAAGCGGCGCCAGGGTGCTGGTGCTGGAACGCCTGGACGGCGGTTGGTCGCATGTCCAATCCAGCCTAAACGATGGCTACATCAAGGATGAGTATTTGTCGTTTTACACCTATACCAACACGATCGTGACCTATACATCCATGGAGGGAAACGTTCAGATTGCATTGGGACAGACGTTGGAAGAGTATTTGATGGGCAACGTGGAAGCGGCTGCGGAGGCGACGTTGGAACTGGTAGACGCGGAATTTGTGCGGGTAAACACGGGATCTGCGGACGTCAGACTCAACTTGCGCCAGGAGCCGCGTGATGACAGCATCGTCATTGCGAAACTGCCCGACGGATTGGAACTGGAAGCCATGGAAGTTGGAGATGAATGGACGAAAGTGGAATACGAGGGATTTGAAGGATATTTGCTGAACCAGTATCTTACGACGGAAACGCGTCAGGTATTGCGGGAGGTCATGCCGGAAGAGGACGACTATTTGGAGACGATTTATGCGGTGGTCAATACGGCGTCGGATTCCACAACCCTGAATCTGCGCCAATATGATTCTCCGGACAGCGAAGTGTTGGCGCAATTGTCCAATGGCGAACGCGTGGAAGTGATTTCTGCGGACGAGGACTGGTCGTATGTTCGCTATGGTGAGCAAAAAGGATATTTGCTGAATCAGTATCTGCAATTTGAATTGGTGGGCGAAGAGGGACAGAAGGAAGAGGAATGAATTCTTCCGCACAATCTTTGAACAAATGCCCGCCGGTTTGCGGATGCTGAACGACAAACAAACCTCCGTGTGAAGCATTCACGCGGAGGTTTGTTTTGCTTGTGGTTCGCCGAACAGACCTTCCCCCCAGTTCAACTGGGGGGAGAAGAAATCGCTTTCGCAAGAGCAGAACGCAATTTGAATCCCCGGAAAGGGGATTTGCGAAGCAAAGCGTGTGATTGATCATCATCTCGATGCACTCTTTCTAGGGCGACCACTGGAGTGAAGCCCTGTTAGGGCTTGGGCAAACCACCCGTTCAACGGGTGGTGGTGACTTCTTGTGGTTCACCGAACAGGCAAGATGCCTTCAGTTCAACTGGCGGCATGAAGAAAAGCGATCGAAAAAGGCATGGAGCCACATGGTCGATGTGAGTCCACAGCTTGTCCAAAAAGCCTTTTTGACAAGCTGGTGGACGGAGAAGCAAGCTCACCGCCACGGCCACGATAGGAATTCGATTGGCCCGAAACCCTCCCGTGCGCTCCCTGCTTCTTCGACAGGCAGTGGAGGCTCCGCCGGGAACCGCGAGATATCGATCTTGTGCGGGATAGAATGCAGAACGAATCCCGAAAAGGGGATTTGCGAAACGTGTGACGGACAATCGTTATGTCCTGATAGGGCTTGTATCCCCCGTTCAACGGGTGGTGGTGACTGTTTCCGCATGGTATTTGCGCGTTTCCCGCCGGGAACAGAGAAAGGATTCGGATTTTGCATGGGGCGCGCGGTTTCATCGTCAGGCAAACAAGACGCAATCACTCCTGCGGGTTTTGGCCATTTTCACATTACGCAGGCGTGGAGGAGATGGAGGCTGTTCGATGCCTGGCAGCTGCGCGGGCTTTGCGCGTTTTGAGCGCCTGATCCGTCCACAGGCGGCGCAAACGGAAGATGATATACGTCGTTCCGCCCATGGCGAACAACATGATCAGATAGTTCCATTCCAGGTTTTGATCCGTATCCACGGCGAATTCCTGGCGCACGGTTATTGCAGTACAAAGGGCAAGAATTCCCAGGGAGATTCCAAGAAATTTGCGCAGATTGCGGATGGGCAGAAGCTTTAGAATATAATATGCCGCCAGACATAGCACGCAAGCCAGGCAAACTACTTGCGAGATGCGCACAAAGCCGTATGCCAAATAGCCGTCATCGCGCATGCTTTCCCAAATGACCTGCGGCGCGGCGATCAGCAAAAGCGTCAGACGAATCGCCTCGCCACGGATGCGGAACTTCCGCCGTACGCTTGCGCGAAAAAACCACAGCGCTGCCGCCAGCGCGATGAGCGCACTCAGGGTCTCCAGACGATACACGGCATGCCTCGCGGAACCATAGACGTCCGTCATGGAAAAGAGCGTGCGGCGCAAAAAAACGGTGTCGATCTCCTTGCCGTATCCCTGGTCTGTGAATGCTTCTGCCAGGCGTTCCAGAAAAACAAACAGGGCGAGACTCGGGGCAAAGCAGTCCATCAAATCCAAAAAACGCAGTTTGTTTCTTCGGGCGTAGAGGGCCGTTCCCAGGGCAAAGCCCATCCATGCGCCAAACATCGCGTATCCTCCGCGCCACAACGCCAATGCTTCCCCAAAGCTGTATTCCCCAAAGGAGAAGACCCAATGACATAGCTTTGCACAGAGAAATCCGCAGGGAATCGACCAAAGCATGCAGTCCAGCGGTTGAAACGCAGATGTGCGCGTTCGGAAATATCGCAGCGTTCTTGTCGAAAGCACATACATGCCTGCCAGTGCGAGCGCAATGCAAAGACCGTATGGCGTAATGGAAAGAAAGCCGATGCGAAACCAGACAATCGTATTCATGCGGCCCTCCTGTTTATTGCGCGGCGGAGGCGAAATAGAGAATGTCATACATGCTTCGTTCGCCGGAATCCGTTCCGTGGTTGTAAATCTCGTCGTGGAAATAGAGACTGGCGGATGCGCCGCCATCCAACGCGTAAGCCTGAATGCAGCCTTTGGACGTCATGAAGGCAGCCAGGGTGGTGATGTCGATGCCTTCGGAATAGGATGTGCGGCCATCCACCACCACCAGGAGATAGTGCAGTTCTCCCAACTGGCCGATGGCGGCACGCGGATTGACGTTGAGCGGGTCAAACAGGTAATCGGAAGGGGGGATTTGCATAATTCCATCCACCACCAGCGCAGGCCCGAAGCTGATGGCCTGGTATGTATTGGCGGCCATGTCCTGTACGGCCTGCACCTTTTCCTGGGCAGAGTAAATATGCATATTTCCCTGATAGTCAATAATGAGCAGATCCAGCGGACTGGTATTGGTGTCCTGCAACAACTGGCTTTGGCGAACCGCATAGCTTCCTTTTCGGCTGTCATAATAATCCCCGTTGATGGCGACAACCGGATGGTTGCGCGCGGACAGCTTGGAAAAACGCACGCTGGAAGCATGTGAGACGGTTCCGCCCAAGGCGGCGCGGAGTTGGCTGGCATCCGAGATGACCACGTCGCAGCAGTTGTATACGCTGCCGTTGATTGTTTCCCGCCACAGGCGCACGGTAATCGTGTCGTCCGAATAACCGTCTTGAGAATAGCATTCCGGCTTCGGTGTGCTTCCGGGCGAAAAATCGTTGACGGGCAACAGAAAAGCAGCCTGCGTAGGCTCCGGCGTTTCCGGGATGTCTACGGAATCGGTTGCTGTCTGTACGTCCTGTTGTGGAACCGGCGTTGCGTTTGCGGGAGCGAAGGCGCTTTGATACAAATCCTTGGAAGAAGCGTCCACGAGCCTGCCTCCGGATGGAACAAGAAGCGCAACCAAAAGGAGAAGGATCGCCAACTGACGGGATTTTTTGCCAAACCGCTTTGGTTTTGTCATATGGATCGTGCTCCGGATCTCTTGTAATTTCGAAAACTATTCCGCTGTGCGGACGATGTGTTCGTGGGCGGCGTAAAGGATCTTTCGGTCCCTTTCGTATGAAAGACGTTTGGCCGCTTCGTCAATGGGCAACCACATGGCTTCGGAAATTTCCTCCAATTGAGGCGTAAGGGCGCTTTCGGTGGCAATCGCCGCAAAAAACACCACCAGCTTCTGCACGTTTGGTCGGATCATGTAGCGATTCTGGGCGCGAAACCGGGTATCCACGCACACGTGCAACCCGGTTTCTTCCAGAATTTCGCGTTCCGCAGTTTGCTTTTCGCTCTCTCCCAATTCAATGTGGCCTTTGGGAAAGGATACGTGCCTGCTTCGAGCATGGCGGATCAACAGAACATGCCAAATGGCGCCTACCCGGCGAAAGACGACCGCGCCGCAAGATTTTTCGTATTTCATCTTTGCTGTGGGAGCATTTCTGCGTCAAAGCTTCTCCAGCTTGTCTGCCAACGCATCCAGCCAGTTTCCTTCAAACAATTCAATCATCCCTTTGTCGCAAGCCGCGGCCAATTTGGGGTTGATGGGAAGGCGGGCGACGCAATCAATGCTGAATTCCTGCGCAATTTCGTCCACATGGCTGGCGCCAAAGATTTCGTGCTTCTTTCCGCATTCGTCGCATTGGAAGTAGGACATGTTTTCCACGATGCCCAGCACGGGAATGTTCATCATTTCCGCCATGCGCACCGCTTTGGTCACGATCATGCCCACCAATTCCTGGGGCGAGGTTACGATAATGATGCCATCCACGGGCAAGGATTGAAATACCGTCAGCGGCACGTCGCCGGTTCCCGGAGGCATGTCCACAAACATGAAATCCACATCGCCCCACATGACGTCCGTCCAAAATTGCTTTACCGTGCCGGCGATGACCGGGCCGCGCCATACAACCGGATCGGTATCGTTTTCCAACAAAAGATTCAGCGAAACAAGCTTTACGCCCGTTTTGCTTTCGGCAGGAATGATGCCGTCGTCGGTGCCGGAGAGCTGTTGGCAAACGCCAAAGGCACGGGGAATGGAAGGACCGGTAATGTCTGCGTCCAAAATGGCGGTTTCAAAGGCACGGCGGCGCATATTCACCGCCATCAGGGAGGCCACCATAGATTTGCCGACGCCGCCCTTTCCGCTGACGATGCCAATAACCTTCTTTACATGGCTGTTGGCATTGGCTTCCGCGGCAAAATCGCTTTTCCGACTATCGCAGTTTGCACTGCATGTGCTGCAATCGTGGGTGCATTCTTCGCTCATGGTTTTCATCTCCATCAAAATATTGGGACTGCTTGCGGAGATGCCGTTGCATCGCCGCAATCTTACACTTCTAATTATGATAGCCTCTTGCAGGCCTGCTGTCAAGATTCTCTTTGCAAACATTTGACCTGTTTCGCGCAACGGGTTTACTTTCGTGGGCTATAATGAAAACAAAGGGGAGGGAGAGAGCAATGCGGATTTCATATGAGCAGATTACCCAAAATCCCGTCGTGGATACGTACATTCGCAAAGCGGACGAATCATTGATTGCGCTGGGATACACGGAGCACAGCTTCACCCATGTGACGCGCGTTGCGGGCGTGGCCAGCGACATTTTGTTGAAACTTGGCGCGGATCCTTACGACGCGGAGTTGGCCCGCATTGCCGGATATCTGCATGACATTGGAAACGTGGTAAACCGGATTGATCATGCCCAATCCGGCGCGATTATGGCGTTTCGCATTTTGGACAAGATGGGCGCGGACGCGGAGGACATTGCCACCATCATTACCGCCATCGGAAACCATGACGAATCCACGGCGTTTCCGGTGAATGCGGTGGCGGCGGCGCTGATTTTGGCGGACAAGACGGACGTTCGCTATACTCGCGTGCGCAACAATGACATCGCCTCCTTTGATATTCACGACCGCGTGAATTATTCCGTGAAAAAGTCTACCGTAAAGATTGACGCAGAAAAAAAGGAAATCGAGCTGCGCCTGAAGGTAGATACCACCATCTGCTCGGTTTCCGATTATTTTGAGATTTTTCTGAATCGCATGCTGTTGTGCAAAAAGGCGGCGGAAAAGCTGGGGCTGCGCTTTGTTTTGCGCATCAACGGACAAAAACTCATGTAACGTCGATCCATGCCACGCCTTTGCACACGGGCAGAACCGTTCCCACGATGGAAAGCGCGGACAGTGCGCCGCCGGAAAATGTCCCGCGCACGCCGATTGTTCCGCCGGGCTGTGCGATTTCCGCACAGACGCTCTTCTTTTCGCGGCAAGCCATGTACGCGCCCAAGGCGCTGGTGCCGCTGCCGCAGCCTCGTTCCCATACTGCGCTGTTTGTTCCCTGGACGCGAACCAGGGGACGCATAGCGCTCTTTTTTTCATCCCACAGAAGAATGCCGAACGCGTCTCCGCCCACGGAATGATGCCACGAAGCGATCAGACGCGCAGCTTCCGCATCCGCCATGGGAATGGGGACGATGGCAAAGGAAATTCCGGGAAAGCGCACGTACGGCAACGCGATCTTTGCGCTGTCAACGGGAAATTCCCGCTTGCCCACAAAGTCCGGCAAGGGCATGTCCACGCCGCAGCGAAAACCTGCGCCTTCCGGAGAAATGCGCACCCGCACCAGGCCGTTTGCGCCGGAAACCTCCAGGGGAATTTCCCCGGGTTGGGATATGCCTGCGTCCCGGGCGAGCATTGCGGCAAGGGACATGCTGGCATTTCCGCAAAATTCACCGCCCATCATTTGCAGCCGGGCTCTGGCGCCAGGAAGAACGGCGGGCTCCAGGAAGCCCACCTGTTCCGCGTACACGCCCTCATAGGCCATCAACGCCTCGGCCACGGCGGCGTGCAAATGCCTGGGAACGGGTGTTTCCACCAGGATTGTCATGTTGGCGGTGGGATTGACCTTCACAAATTGCAGTTCCATATCTTTATTGTTGAAACCTGCGCAGGAATTGAATGGTGCGTTCCTGGGTGGGGTTGGAAATGACGTCGCTGGGCTTGCCCTGTTCCACAATGACGCCGCCGTCCATGAAAATCACGGAATCCGACACGTCCCGGGCAAACAGCATTTCGTGCGTTACAATGACCATCGTCATCTTTTCCGCCGCGAGATCGCGAATGACCTTCAGAATCTCTCCGGTCAGTTCCGGGTCTAACGCGGAGGTGGGTTCGTCAAAGAAGAGAATTTTGGGGTTCATGGCCAGCGCGCGGGCAATGGAGACGCGTTGCTGCTGTCCGCCGGACAGCTGAAAGGGATATGCGTCGGCCTTGTCCTTGAGCCCCATTTTCTCAAGAAGCGCCATGGCCTCGGCGCGCACCTCTTCCGCATTTCTGCCTTGCACCAGGATAGGCGCTTCCATGACGTTTTTCAGCACGGAATAATGGGGGAACAGGTTGAAATTTTGGAATACCAAACCGAACTTGCGGCGAATTTTGCGAAGCTGTGCTGCGGAAGCGTATGATGCGCGCCCGTTTTCGTCGTTTTTGACGGCGCAATCGTCCATATAGTACATCTCGCCGCTGTCCATGGTTTCTAACAGCGTTGCGCAACGCAACAAGGTGGATTTGCCGGACCCGGAAGGCCCGATGATGCTAACCACCTGGCTTTCCTCCACGTTGAGGGAGATATCTTTCAGCACTTCCAGAGAGCCAAAACGTTTCTGGCAGTGTTGTATCTTCAAAATGTTCATCAGGGGCCTCCTATCGGTAATAGCTCAGCTTTTTTTCGCAGAAGGACATGGCATACGCCACCAGGGCATTGAAGATATAATAAAAAACGCCAGCGATGACAAACGGCATGAAGGATGTTTGCGACGCGGAAATTTGTTTTGCCAAACTGAATACTTCCTGGTATGCCAGCGTAAAGGCCAGCGAAGTGTCCTTTACCAGCGTGATGACTTCGTTCGTTACGGCGGGCAAAATGTGCTTGATGACCTGGGGCAGAATAATGCGCAGAAAGCATTGAATGCGGCTGTATCCCAGCACGTTTGCCGCTTCATATTGTCCCACGGGAATTGAGGAAATGCCCGCGCGAAAGATTTCGGCGAAATATGCGGCGTAATTGATGACAAAGCCCAGGATTACCGCCGTGAAGCGATATCCCCGAATGGACATGCCGAACAGATAATAGGGGCCAAAATACACCACCAGCAATTGCAGCATCAGCGGCGTGCCCCGCATAATGGAAATATACACCTTGATAACATTGCGCAGAAGAACGTTTTTGGACATGCGCCCCAATGCCACCAACACGCCCAGGGGAAGGGAAAACAACAGCGTAAGAAAAAAGATTCCGCAGGTTTTTCCCATACCGGCGGACATTGTGCGAATCATGGTTTCTAGGCTCATGCCGTTTCCTCCAAAAGGGCTTTGGGCCTGCCTTCAGGCCCAAAGCCGCGTAGTATTGATGCTTGCATGGATTATTCGGCAGCTTCTGCCTTCGCAGCCAGCGAGGCTTCCACTTCGCTTGCATTTTCCGCCGTCAGGGACAGATATTGCAGCACGTCCGCATATTCTTCCTTGGAAGCTGCGATCTTCTCCAACGTTCCGTCCTTGGCCAGGGCGATCAGCGCGGCGTTTACCTGATCCCGCAATTCCTCGTCACCCATACGGAAACCAATGGCGTATTGTTCGGTGCCCAGCACTTCTTCCAACACCAGGAATTGATCCGGATTGTCGCTGTTGGCAACGTTGAAGTTGCAAGTGGTGACGTCGATGGCGACGGCGTCAATGGCGCCCGCCAACAAATCCGTGATGGCCAGCGTGTAAGTTTCATACACCAACAGGTCCTGGAACGTTGCAGCCAGATCCGCCTGATCGCCTTTCAGCAAATCCATGGCGGAGGTAGCGGTCTGCACGCCCACCAGTTTTCCGGCCAGATCCGCCAGCGTGGCAATGCCGGAATTCGCCAGCGTCAGAACAACCTGCGTGTTGTCGGAATACGGAATGGACCATACGTAATCGTCTTCCCGGCCGTTCAGGGTGAATCCAGACCAGATGCAATCGCAGGAACCGGAATTCAGTTCCGCGTCCTTGGCATCCCAGGAGAAGGGAACGCCTTCATAATTCCAGCCAAGATATTCGCATACGGCTTTGCATACGTCAATGTCAAAGCCCGCGGTTTCGCCATTGTCGTCGATGTAGGAATAGGGCCGGTAATCGTAGTCATAGCCATGCTTAAAGGTGAATGTTTCCTCTGCCAGACACGCGCAGGAAAGAACAAGTACCAGGGCCAAAATAACGGCAATTCCCTTTTTCATGGTATATCCTCCTTGTGGTTTCCGCTTGTTCGGGAAACCTTTAACTTGGTATCAGTTTATCACTTTATCATCCAAAAGTAAAGGAAAGATTCTGTTATGTTTGAAAGGCGGGATTTACAGAATGCCCAACTGATGCAAGCTGTCCCGAATGCGCTGTTCCTTGGGGGCGCTTAAGGGAGTCAGAGGCAGGCGCAGTTCGTTTTCCACGCGTCCCATCATGGACAGGGCGGCCTTCACGGGAATCGGATTTACTTCGCAGGACAGGGCCTGAATCAGGGGCGTTACGCGAAACTGCAAAGCGCGACACAAGGAAGGGTCGCCGCGAATCCAGGCCATGGCCAAATCATGAATGGCTTCCGGAGCGACGTTTGCGGCCACGGAGATGACGCCACGGGCGCCCAGGGCCATCATGGTCAGGGTATTCAAGTCGTTTCCGGAATAGATTGCCATTCCGTCGCCGCACAATCTGGCGAGATCCACCAAATGAGAAAGATCGCAATGCGCTTCCTTCACGCCGCGAATCATGGGATGGCGGGCGAGTTCGGCAATGGTTTCGGGCTTCAGGCACATTCCCGTGCGCGAAGGCACGTTATACACGATGACGGGGATTTCCACGCTGTCGGCTACGGCATAGAAATGGCGCAATATGCCGTCGCGACTTGCTTTATTGTAATAAGGCGTTACCACGAGAATCGCGTCCGCGCCCAAGAGCTGGGCTTCCACGGCATATTCCACCGCCAGGCGCGTGTCGTTGGAACCGGCGCCCGCGATCAGGGGCACTCTGCCGGCACAGCGCGCTACCGCGCATTCTACAATGGCGCGGCGTTCGGAAGCGGTGACGGTATTTGGCTCGCCTGTGGTGCCCAATACAATCAAGGCGTCCGCTTCGCAATCGATTTGCCAATCAATCAATCGTTCCAGGGCATCATAATCCACCCGACCATCCCGAAACGGCGTGACAAGGGCTGTACCGGCGCCGTAAAACAGTGCGCTTCGCATGAAATCCCTCCTCAATAGAATTGTCGTCGTCCCTTCCCAAATGCCGCCGCTCCGCGCATCCCCAATTTGCGCGGAGACCAATTCCGCGGGACATAAAGAAATCCCTCTGCGAGCATTCTATTCGCAGAAGGATTGGGAAAGACGGGGACAGGCAA